>NZ_JAVJTO010000018.1:0-33919 GCF_040220235.1 Coleofasciculus sp. B1-GNL1-01 | reverse complement strand
TTGCTGGTCATTATGGGAACCTTGAGTGATTGTTTAGGTTATCGTGCCCTGGAAGATTTTTGCCGTCGGCATCATGACGCCTTAGTCACAAGTCTACAATTGCCTCCAACTCGTTTTCCCTCTGACTCCACTTTTCGGCGGGTGATGATGGGAATAGTTTGCGACGTTTAGTTAAGGTAGAACGCCTGGGTACACGAGCAGGTAAACCCTATCACCAAATAGTATACTACATCAGCAGTCTCACGATCAATGCATCACAATTTGCCCAAAATATTCGGGGTCACTGGGGCATCGAGAATCGTTTACATTGGGTGAAAGACGTGGTGTTAGATGAGGATAATTCTCGGATGCGACAAGGTAACGCTCCCGCTAATTTTTCTATTATTCGTAGTTTAGTATTAACTATCTTGCGCTACAATAGATATTCATCTATAACCACTGGAAGAGAGCCTAATTAGTCATAACCTGGAACAAATTTTTCAGCTAATAGAAAATGTGCCGACTCGCGTTGTTGAGCCAAACCCTAGAACCTTTATGGTTACTTGTTCCTCAGCGAGTGCTAGTTAATTCGCGATCGCGTCTTTGAGCCAAACCCCAGAACCTTTGTGGTGACTTACTCTTAGATGAGTGCTAGTGGAAAGAGCGATCGCGTAAAGTAACTATGTGTTCTAATGGTGTTCTTCTAGCCCAGAGTCGTCTTGCTGTCTGAATAGTCCTGGTCGCCCTAATTTTCTCTCATCACTGCGGAATTAGCCCTGCTATCCTAGGGGCGGGTTTAGGGATTGATTTTGGCGGGTTACCGATAATTGAACAACTTGAACCCGCCTTTGTGCAACGGTGCGTTACGCTGCGCTAACGCACCCTACGTATGAATTACAATTGGGGTGGGTGATGTGACGTTTAGGGCGCTAAAGCGCAACTACGAACGAAATGATGTGAGGTGATTATGTCATTTAGCAAGTACACAAGTATTGCGAAGGTTATCCAGGAGTTTCAGATTACTTATACGGAAGCGAATTTTATTGTTGAATCTCCTTTTGATATTCCAGACTATTTCCGGGAAGATCTCCAGATGGTTATGGAGGAAGGGGTGGTGAATAATTCTGAGTTTGCTATTTGTGAGAATCTTATTTATCCGGTGCTGAAACAGGTCTGGAAATGTTATTCGAGGAAGTTTATTTTATGGAGTCATGAATCCCTGAATTACGATGAGACGCTTTCGGGATTTCCGGAGTATATTTTAGCTAAACGCTCTCCTCTGGGAAAAGTGGTTTTTGACCAACCCTATTTTTTGCTGGTTGAGGCAAAACAAGATAAGTTTAAGGAAGGGTGGGGTCAGTGTGCAGCCGAAATGGTGGCGGCTCAACGTCTAAATCAACATCCTCAGATTACTGTCTTTGGTATTGTGTCTAATGGGCAAGTCTGGCAGTTTGGCAAGCTAGAAGGCAATGTATTTACCAAACATACGACTCCATACATTATTGAAAATCTTGATCAACTCTTTGCCGTCGTTAACTCGATTTTTCAACACTGTGAAGCCCAACTCGATACGTTAGTCGCGGCTTAAAGGATAGGTAGTTTAAGATCAATTGAGATTATGCACAAACGATTGGTTAATCAATGTACGATTGATTTTAGTTTAATCCCCTGTGGCCCGATTCTGATTAAGTCAGGGCGGGAAGGTGCTGATCCCACAAAGCCGGATATGGAATTCGTGGAAACCTATCATGGGGGAGGGCGTTCGGTTTATTTACCTGGAAGTTCTCTAAAAGGGTCAATTCGCGCCCATGGGGAACGAATTGTGAGAACGGTGGGACGCGATAATCGTAATTCTGATAATCCGAATAGCCTCTGGGCAAATGATCCGTTAAATGATAATTATGACTATCTTAAAAATAAGTCAGGTTATGAACTTTATAAGTTATCCTCGTTTACGGATCAGATGTTTGGTAATACGTCAATTGCCAGTCGGATTAGAATTGAGGATGCTTATCCAGTTGAGTCTCAACTGGTGAAACTGGAAGAACGGAATGGTGTGGCGATTGACCGCGTGTTTGGTTCGGTGGCGGTGGGACTTTTTAATTACCAAGTTTGTACGGCTGGAGAGTTTCGCACTAAACTCCATCTGAAAAACTTCTCGTTAGCCCAATTGGGATTAATTGGCTTGGTGTTGCGGGATTTGGATGAGGGGTGGTTTGGTTTGGGGTTTGCTAAGTCTCGCGGATTGGGAATTGTGGAGGTAAAATTAAACCAGGCGGTTGTCCAATATCCGGGTTTTATTGTTGAAAATCAACGGATTCGGAGTTTAGGCGGTGGCGGTGAATGGCAAGATAATCAACTTTTGGGGGCTGGTATGTTTTTGGAGGAAGCGGAACGAGAACGCTATGGTTTTCCAGCTAATGATCAGCAAGATACTCCTCTCCGGGCGGAATCAATGGCGCTGGGGTTTGGAGTACAGTTAAACTGGCAAGGAAAGGAACAAGTTCAGGATTTATTTATGCGGGCGGTTCGGGCGTGGTGTCAGAGAGTGGAAGCAGGTGCAGCATGAGTCCTTTTGTTGGTGTTTGTCAAGATTTGCTCACCGAGACGGAGTTAAGAGAATTAGTGGAACAGCAAGCCACGGCGCCGAGTTATTATTTTCTGCGCTGGAGTCATCAAGTGAGTGGAATTGTGGACAAATTACCGGATGATTTTCCTTCTCCCGAAGGACAGATGTTTAATGGCGATCGCGAATTGCGCTGGAAACGCAAAAATGACGGTTATAGCGTACTTGTGTTATCGAATACAGGTGACGTTCCCGGCTTTAAATCGATTATTGATGATCCGGAATATTCCAGTGAATCTGAGGATAAATCCTATTGGAAAACTGAACAGCGTCCTGCTTATGGGTATCCTATCAATGAAACCCGATTTCCGCGATCGCGAATTTACCCCGAAACTCTGGATGTGAGAAATACTTCCCCCAATCAGCCGAAACTAGCCCAACGTTATTTTATCGCTCAATCTACTGCAACGGTGCATAACGAAACGATCACCCAATTCGCTTTACTTTATCTAACCGTTGTCAAACTACAAAAGTCCTTGAGGATGAGTAATTGTTATTCAGGGAAGTGAACGACTTACATCAAATCCAAGATTATGATGTGATATTGCTTGCCGATTCAGTTAAAATTGTAGGGGCGCACGCCCCGTGCGCCCAGAAAACGTGAGCGAGTAACCGCAATGGGGAGCAAAATAAACCTCGCCAAGACACTGCGATCGCAAATGAAATCAGCCCAAAATTTCGTGAACCGAAGCGGCGGCGAATTTCCGGGGAGGTTTACGAAAAACGCCAGAACCTTGACAATTAAAGAGTTTTCCGATTTAAGTTTATCTCACAATTGCGAATCTATTTCAATAGCGGGGGCTGAAATGAGGTAAAAAAAGAGGTTGACGAAAATCCTCTCTAGAATCCTTATGCAGCCGATGTTTCAGATGGTGGAGTTTCCATCAACTAAATCCCCAAAAGGGGACTAAAACTACCAAATCCTACCTAAATTAGCATGTTGCCAACTTGAAAGCCAGGAAATAAATTTCCGGAACCTAAAGCTCAAGTAAGCTTAAGCTTACTTGAGCTAAGTCTTTGAACCCGTTTTAACGGGTTTAAGCTTTTAGCCCGAACTTTAGTTCAGGGCTACTTTAGTTCAGGGCTACTTTGGAATTGATTGCTTTGATTTTAGAAAAGGGCGGGTTTTGCCACAAAAGTTATCGGTAACACCGCGATCAAAGTCCCTAAACCCGACCCTACACTCCGGATTTTGGTCAAATTATTACCCTTCTAGCTTTCCATCTCATCCACCAACTTGGGAACCCCAGCCGTTAACACCTCATTCCCCGACTCGGTAACCAAAACATCATCCTCAATCCTGACACCAATCCCGCGCCAACGTTCAGGAATCTCAGGTTGATTTTCCACAGGTTTAATATCTAAGCCAATATACAATCCCGGTTCCACCGTCACCACTTGACCCGGTTCAAAGGTTTGCCAGGATTCTTCCCCATTCTTATATACTCCAGAATCATGAACATCTAATCCTAACCAATGTCCAGTCCGATGCATGTAGAAGGGTTTATATTTCTCCTCCTTAATAATTTCCTCGATATCTCCCGCCAACAATCCCAAATCCATTAATCCTTCTACCAATACCCGCACGGCGGTATCGTGAAATAGATTATAGGGCTTTCCGGGTTGCACTTGTGCGATCGCCTCTTGCTGCGCCTTCAATACCAACTCATAGATGATCCGTTGATCTTCGCTAAATTTGCCCCCAATCGGAAAGGTGCGGGTAATATCGGCATTGTAATACTCATAAGCACAGCCCGCATCAATCAACAGCAAATCCCCAGTTTCCATCTGGCGGGTATTTTCCACATAATGCAGGATACAACTATTCACCCCCGACGCCACAATCGACGGATAGGCTGGACCCAACGCCCCCCGTTGACGGAAAATATGTTCGATTTCCGCCTGAATTTGGTACTCGTAACATCCCGGTTGGGCAAATTGGCGGGCGTGATTATGGGCGTCTACGGAAATCGCCACAGCTTTACGCATCATCTCCAACTCGGTTGGACTCTTGATCAAGCGCATTTTCTGGAGAAGCGGATTCGTGGACTCAATCGCCATCGGACCCGTTCCCCGCTTAGGATATGTCCGCATCAACCTTTGCCAATGGGTGAGAACGGTTTGATTAAACTCGCGATCGCGCCCTAATTGATAATAAATCCGATCGGCTTTCTCTAAATACTGGGGTAACTTCTCATCCAGTTCCGTAATCGGATACGCCTCATCCGCGCCATACCGTTCCTTCGCCCCATCAACCCCCGTCCGATACCCTGTCCAAACTTCCTTTTCTGGATCTTTCGGTTGGACAAACAGGACAAAGCGGTGTTCAGCATGGTGCGGCGCTAACACCGCCACCGCTTCAGCTTCATTAAACCCCGTCAGATAAAAGAAATCACTATCCTGACGAAAATTATACTCCACATCATTATGCATCACCGCAACTGGGGCGCTGCGGAAGATAGCCGTCCCCTGACCAATCTGACTCATCAACTGTTCGCGGCGTTGGCGATACTCGGTTTGTGAAATCATCATTATGTTTCGCTAGCTTTTGGGTAGACAATTAACCCCAGAACTGATAGGTATGGTTAAAGTTTTATTATCCTTAATCTAGTCAATTCCGGCAATGCAAGAGAGAACCGTAGGAATGTTTAGTCACATTTGGGTGAAGAGGAAACGATAGTAGTAAAACCCACCCCTACATACAACTAACACAGTATAATTTAGGGGTTCCAGTCATGAAAACCGTTCCCTGTTCCCTATTCCCTATTCCCTCCCCTCACCACAATCCTGATTCAGCAAGCCCTACATCAATCAATGTCGGTGATTATTACTATAATGAAATCTCGCCCCCGCCCACTGGAGTTTTTCCCGTAAGGTTTTGTAGTAGGAATTGTTTTCGCGGAGAACAATAAACTTAGCATAGCAATCTGCCTTACGCACATCTACCCGTTGTCCGGGCCAAATCGGGGTTGCCATTACCCCATCCATCCACAGCTTGGTGTTGAGTTCATAATCGCCGAGGGGCCAAATGCTGACGATGGAACCCGCCGGTAAGACTAAGGGACGACTGGATAGACTTAAGGGACAAATTGGCGTTACCCCGATCGCTTCCATGCCATCATGGAGAATCGGACCGTTGGCAGATAAGGTATAGCAGGTGGAACCCGTTGGTGTGGAGACAATCAATCCATCTCCTTGATACTGATCAACCACTTCCCCGTCAATTTCCATTTCCAGAATCGAGGTAATCATGCGATCGGCTGAAGCGGGTTTGATGCACATTTCATTCAGCGCTAAATAGCGATCGCTGATCGGTTCGAGATTGGTATCTGTCGCCAAGTTATCCTGGCGGGAATCCCCTTCAAACAAAAAGGCTTCAATCATCATGCGTCGCTGCACAGCATAGCGATCTTCGATAATCCGATCCCATATCCGTTCGGTATCTTTGAACGCCTCAAAGGGTTCGGTCAGAAATCCTAGATGTCCGCCAATATTGATCGCCAAAATCGGGATACCAGCGGGGGCGAGGTGTCGTGCGGCGGCTAAAGCGGCGCCATCCCCTCCCAGCACCACCGCCAGATCGATGTTGTGCATCACGGATGCCAAAAACACAGGATAGGGATTATCCTTAGCACTACTCGGTCCAATTAGGACATGACAACCGCGTTTTTCCAATTGCCGAGCGCATTTTTCCGCCCAAGCTTGACCTTGGGAGTCTCTGGCTTTATGGGCGATAATCACTTGTTTTAGCTGCACGGTGACCTCATTACTGACGTTTGAGAGATGTCCTCGATGGGAAAGCGATCGCACTGGTGGTTATCCATCTCAATTATCGATCCTTGTCGTCCGGTTATCCGAACCGGGGAATCGAAATAACTTTAATCAGCGTAGCGCAGCCAAAGGAGTACAGCGCGGTGGAAATAAAGCTAACCTCCTGTTTGTTAGGCGTCTTGCTCTGACTCCCAGATGTCAGCAATGTAACATTAGATACAGGGGAGTGGTATCAATTAACCATAGAACGCAAAACCTGCCATCAAATGATTGGGGATTGTGCCTTTTGTCTTCTAATAGTCTATTTTATATAATTTTTATGGGAAATAAAATTTTTAGTTAGGGTCAACGAATTTCCCCCTTGACCAACAACTTCAAACCCAAAGCGGCGATACAATCGCAAGGCGGGATTATCGGGGGATACACTTAGAGAAACGGCAGAGTAGCACGGTTGCGCTGTTTCAACTAACTGGGTAAGGAGTTGAGAGCCAATACCTTGACCGCGATAGTCAGGCAAAACAGCGATGGCTAGTTCTGGTGTTTCATCGTTGACATATCCAAACCCTTTATTGCTACTCTTAAATAGTCGTAACCACGCCGCACCAACAGGCAGTTGACTGTCCTTAAGCATAGCGATAAACCCGATATCATCCGGTTGTCCCCAATCTTGAACATACTTAGCTAATTCTGGCTGATAAATCACCTCTCGTGGTAAAGGTGTAGCGTCGGGTGGAACATAGAGTGCCAGATATAGCATGTCCCACAAAAAAGGTTCATCAGTTACCTCTACGGGGCGGATAACATATCTCATCGCCAGAGTTGTTTTTTACGACTACACCAATTATCTTATTGCCAAAGGCGTCTGGGATTAGGTGGCTAGAACGTTTCCGGTGTCGTCTAACATTCATTAGCCAGAGGACTCTCCAAACCGTTCTAACAATTGCTCACCCGAAAGGGTAGTCAACAGGGAAGTTAACTCCTGAGGAGGTAACTGTAACATCGGCGCGATCGCACTCGATAATTCCTGATCCAGTTCGCCAAATCGCACTCGGAGGAAGTTTTCTACTATTTCTCGCCTTCCTTCGGATAAGGTATCTTCTTGCCAAGGCGCATTTCCAAACCAAACCAACAGTTCCTCACGAGAAAGGTTAAACAACAGACGAGTCAACTCTGGAGGGGGTAACTGTAACATTGGCGCGATCGCACCCGATAATTGAGGATCAAGTTCGCCAAATCGCACTCTGAGAAAGTTTTCCGCCATCTGCCGTTGTCCTTCAAGCCTGCCTTCTTGTATACCTTCAAGCCTGCCTTCCTGTATACCTTCCCGCTTACCTTGTTGTAAGGTTTCTTCCTGCCATTTCAAATAAGCTGGTGATAAGTTCATAAGCAACTCCCTATCCTGTTCACTTAAATTTTCGCTCTCGTTGACAGTGATACGCCAGTTCGCCAGAATCTCCAGAATCGTCTGCCGAAATGGGTTCTGTTGAGGTAAGGCAACCAACTCATCGATCGCCCGCCTCTGAGTTCCCCTTTTTCCCAGAACCCTTAACCAAAGTGTATCTTCAGTAACCGGGAGTTGGTTAATCGCGATCAATGCACTCTTCTGGAACTCCGGCAGAAAATACACTCCTTCCCCCCAGTTTTCTGACTCATTTAGTCTTGCACCAAATCCGTCCAACAACCTTGTCGAACAAGAGGGCGAGAGAATCCATAAATTGGGCCAATCCGCTTCTCGAAAAGAAGTTCCTTCTCGTCTGGCTTTACGCCGCATTTCGCTACGGACTGAATTCAACTTACTCTGACAGTCGAGTACCTCTGATGGACTCGGTGCATTGCGGAAAGGTTCCAACAGACAAGCCGTTGCTGCCATTCGACCCAGTAAACCTAAGTTTTCTGGTGCAGTTGATGGCGATGGCGTCGGCACAAACCAAACATCGACTTGGCGGATTTCTGGCGATATTTCGCGGCTGGTTTCCACGCTTCCCAGAGGTGCTAATAATTCTTCTAGGTATTGTTTGGCAAATTGGTCGTGAGGCTTTCGCGTCATTCGATTTGAGATTTGAGATTTTGATTAGGGTCTATTTTCGCCTAATTTTGTCCCATTTCTTGACGACTTTCCCAACTCTCGTGTTCTGTACAACGTTGAGGAGAGAGTTAAAATAGACCTTCAAGAAGAACTAAATCTTCTCCAAGGGGCTTGACAAAAGCAAGTTCTCTGTGTTTTAAATCTGCCGGATCAAAAGGTTCCTCCGAAGGTAAAGAGAGGGAAATCCTTACAAGCCGTGCGCCAGCAACTCGGCTTACAGCCGAAAGCAGCTAAAAAGCGATAGGCGATCGCTGTTGTGGGATAGGATTAAGAAAACGTAATCAAGCCATTTGGACAGTGCCGCTAGATTATATACTGGTTCAGCACTGCATTTTGAGAACTCCAAGTTTTCGGAATTTCGGGTCTTCCGGACTTAGTGTGCTAAACTATCAGTTTTGATTAACCATAAAGCTTGCCACACAAGGACTGTAGCTTGTAGCCGCCTCAAAACGACTTGAAATCCGGGTAAAAGTAAAAATAGTTAAAGCTATTGTTGTCCAATATTCGGGCAAATCAAACTAACAATTTAGCACACTAACTACGGAAGACCCAGTTACAGTTTTAAGAACCAACTTACTTGATCCCGTGTATTTGTCAATTTACATCAACAGCATTGCCGGACAATTACAAGTTCAAAAGCGTTTGCAAGGAACGTCAGAAATTATTCGAGTGTACCCTAACGATATTGCCAATTTTTTAATCTGGGATGCCCCTAAATCTATACAGCAAAAAATCAGAGCAAAGGTGGAAGAATCTCATCAGAAGCGCGAACAATCAAAGCAACTGCTAGAAATTGCTAAAACAGGAGTAGAACGAGCAATTGAAACCGATGAAGCCACCGCAACCGCCTGGATAAACCAACAACTTGAAGCATTAGGGGTGAAACTTACTTGAATTTTGAGATTATCGGCAACATCATTAATATAGAAACTATAGCGGTGGGTAGTTCTATTCGAGAAGTCGAACGCTTGCGTAAAACCTATGGTTCTGGACGATGGAGAAAACTTAAAGGTACTGGAACTATCCGGTTAGATAACGGAACTATTTGTGAAGCTGAATTACACTGGTATGAAGCGCACGGCATCGGCAAAAAAGAAATAAAAATTAAATTCATCTTATCGGAGTAGTTATGCAGTTTGCTAACAAAGAAAATCAATTTGTTGTTTGCATTAGCAATCAAGATTACCCAGCTTCACTAGAAGTCCGTAAAATTTATCAGGTTATTCCTGATGCTGATGCGACCCAACATCAAATGATTCGAGTGATTGACGAATCAGGGGAAGATTATCTGTATCCCAGTAGTTATTTTGTGCCGATCCAGTTACCAAAAGCGGCTGAGTCAGCTTTTTCTATAGCCAGTTAAAGCTGGCGATTAGTTGCTAAAGACAATTGAAACCGATGAAGCCAATACAAGTACTTGGAGGAGCCGTTATTAAAATGTTTTTTGGTCAATTGATATCGCAGGCTCTGGATGTAAGCAAGTAGACCTAATTAAACGTCAAAACTGAACGAAAGCGCTGGACATTTTATGAGTATGATGATGCTGATGAAATCGTTTCTCTCAACTCTTTCTCATTCCAAATAACCCTGGCAGATATTTATGACAAAGTAGAGACGTAGCATGCTACGTCTCTACACGGTAATGTGATAAGTTGTCATGCATTTAAATTGGGTATTAGTAGCGAGCAAGATGCTCGCACTACGGCAAGGATGAGAGCCATTATTGACATTAAGGTTTACAGCAGTTTTCAAGTTAGTAGACTACAGGCGATGATTGCGCTGAAAAGCAAGCAGATACAATTTTGTATTCCATAAACATGAAAAGCGCTGTAAATGCCGAACAGCTTATCCGCCAAATCACTCATAATAAATAAAGGATGAAACCCTAGACATCAGATTTATGACCACTAATCCCGATAATCAACCCACGACTACCGAACAAACGCCGCCGACTCCCTTGCGCTGCTTGATTTCAGCCTTGATATCGGGTTCTCTGGCGATCGCAGGATACTGGCTGACAACCGCTATTGCACAATCCTTGGCGAATAAGCCTCTACCCTCTGGGAATGTGACAGCGATTAATATTGCGATCGCGGTTCGTACTTTAGTCGTTGGTATCAGTACCCTCGCCACGGCTGTCTTTAGTCTCGTGGCTGTTGGCTTGGTGGCTTTAGCCATCCAATTGACGGTGCAACGCTTCACCCAAGGGACAAAATGATTGCTTACAGATCAACTCCTGTCTAGAGGTTGACAAATTCAAAAAAATATGTATTGTAGAGACGCGCCATGGCGCGTCTACAGATCTAACGTTCCGGTAACAGCCCCTTTTGCGCCAACCACTCCCGATTATAAAGCCGCGATTGATAACGGGAACCGCTATCACAAAGCACCGTCACAATCGTATGTCCGGGTCCCATTTCTTTGGCTAAGGCGACGGCTGCACCGACATTAATTCCCACAGAACCGCCCATGAATAAACCATCTTTTTCCAACAGTTGGTAAATCACCCGCACGGCTTCTTTGTCATCAATTTGAATCGCATCGTCAATGGGAACCCCTTGCATATTGGCGGTAATTCGGCTGTTACCAATCCCTTCAGTAATAGAATTCCCCTCTGTGTTAATTTCGCCCGTCTTCACGTAACTGTACAACCCACTCCCCATCGGGTCAGCCACAATGGATTTAACCTGGGGATTCTTTTCTTTTAGGAACATGGAAACCCCAGCGAATGTTCCCCCTGTCCCTGTCGCCGCCACCCAAGCATCCACTTTACCGTCGGTTTGTTGCCAAATTTCGGGTCCCGTGGTTTCATAATGTGCCTGTCGATTGGCTAAATTATCAAACTGATTTGCCCAAATTGCATTCTCCATCTCTTCGGCAGTTCGCCCCGATAGTTTGACGTAATTATTTGGGTCTTTATACGGTACAGCCGGAACCGGACGCACTTCGGCACCCAGCGTCCTTAATGCATCCATTTTCTCTTGGGATTGAGTTTCGGGAATGATAATTAGGCACTTATATCCCTTAGCGTTGCAAATATGCGCTAGACCAATACCCGTGTTACCAGCCGTTCCCTCAACAACTGTACCACCAGGCTTAAGTAAACCTTTGTCTTCAGCATCTTGAATAATATAGAGGGCGGCGCGGTCTTTGACAGAACCGCCAGGATTAAGAAACTCAGCTTTTCCCAGGATTTCACAGCCTGTTTCTTCGCTGAAGCTATTTAATCGAATTAGAGGGGTATTCCCTACTGTGCCGACAAAGCCGTCTTTAATATCCATTTGCTTTACAAGGTTGCTGCTTTATTTTCCTTTTTCTGTACCTCCCCTGTTCCCACCAGAAGGGCGGGTTTAGTCAAGTTATGAGTTTGTGCCAAAATGTTATCGGTAAAACCCGCCCCTACAGCCCTGTTTCCAGACGCTTCTGTCATCACGTCTGGAACATTTCTCCCCCATCTCTCAGACGTGCCATGGCACGTCTCTACTTGTTGGGTTGAGGGGTCATCCGCAGGTAAGGCTTGACTTCGGTGTAACCTTTGGGGAATTTTTCTTTTAAGACGTCTGGGTCTTTCAGAGAGGGGACAATTACACAGTCATCTCCTTCTTTCCAATTCACGGGAGTGGCAACCTGATGGTGATCCGTAAGCTGTAGGGAGTCAATCACTCGCAAGATTTCATCAAAGTTGCGACCAGTGCTGGGAGGATAGGTGATGGTCAGGCGCAGTTTTTTCTGGGGATCAATGACGAAGACGGTACGTACCGTCACACTCGCATTGGCGTTGGGATGAATCATGTCATACAGATCAGACACCTTTTTATCCGCATCTGCCAAAACTGGGTAGTTGACGGTCGTATTCTGGGTTTCGTTAATGTCCTGAATCCAACCCTGATGAGACTCGGCATCGTCAACACTCAGGGCGATGACTTTAGCATTGCGCTTGTCAAATTCGGGTTTGAGCTTGGCAACCTCGCCTAACTCTGTAGTGCAAACGGGTGTATAGTCAGCCGGGTGGGAGAATAACACGACCCAGCTATCCCCTGCCCAGTCATAGAAGTTGATCTCGCCTTCACTAGAGGATTGCGTGAAGTTGGGGACAGTATCGCCTAATCGCAGAGCCATAGCTAATTTCCTGATTCTTTCGTCAACAGAGACAATTTTTAATCTTCCCACAAAACCCCGGTTTTCCGGTAGACTTTTAGAACTATTTAGCATTTTTCATAATTCTGGGCGGATAAGCGCCTAAACTCTTGAGGTAGGGATAGATAAGATGAGAGGATAGAAAACAAAAGTTAAGGTAATCGAAGAGGGGCAGTTCTCTCTTGGTCTTCAATGTGTCTGAGTAAGGAGGAGAGTTAATGAAACGATTGGTTCGTGTTTTAGTGGTATGGGGACTGTTAGTGAGCTGCTTAGGATGGTTGGGTTTCTCCCAAAGCGCGATCGCAGCACCAATGTCCTGGACTCCAGGCGTGTCCTTGAGTAACGCGCTCCAGAATGGGGCACCGATGTTACTTGCTGAAACGGAGCTACGCAATCCAGCCGATGCCAAGCTGGAAACAGAGTATGGTCAAAAGCTGGATTTGAACAATACTCATATCCGAGCGTTTCGCAAGTATCGGGGGATGTTCCCGACGTTAGCGTCATTGATCATTCAGAATGCTCCCTACGACGATGTAGAGGAAGTGCTGGATATTCCCGGATTGACTGATCGGCAAAAACAGATCCTGAAAGATAACCTAGATAACTTCACGGTGACTGAGACAGCGGACGTTTACAACGAAGGTGATGACCGCTTTAATCCCGGCGTCTACTAATCTCGGATAATTCCGGAAATTCCTAGTTCAACCCACTCCTGTTGGGGGGTGGGTTATTTTTTACACAAGCAAGGTAGAAGACAGATGGTGGAAGACAGAAGCCTCCAAGGAAAAAGTACCCAAGCTATAAATGGGGTATCAAAAGCGGATTGGGTATCACCTGTTCCCCGTTCCCTGTTCCCTGTTCCCTGTTCCCTAATAATTAAATGATTTCTGTTCCTGACAATTCTCAATCGCCACTCCATCAACCAACCCAGTTTGATGTCGTCGTTGTAGGTGCTGGCGCGGCTGGACTTTATGCCGCCCTATGTCTACCCGATCGCTTAAATGTTGCACTGATAACCAAAGATACTCTATCCATCGGTGCCAGTGACTGGGCGCAGGGCGGTATTGCGGCGGCTATTGCTCCAGGAGACTCGCCGACGTTGCATGTTGAGGATACACTTCGGGCAGGGGCGGGGCTTTGTGACGCTGATGCTGTGGAGTTTCTGGCTCAACAAGCGCCCGATCGCATTCGCTCGTTAGTGGAGATGGGGGTGACGTTTGATCGACGGGGGGAGCAGTTAGCCTTAACCTTAGAGGCGGCTCATTCTCGTCCCCGGGTTCTCCATGCGGCGGATACCACGGGGCGGGCTGTCGTTAGTACGCTGACTGCCTTAGTCTTGCGCCAAGCTAATATTACGGTGCTTCAGCAGGCGTTTGCTTTATCTGTCTGGCTGAATCCTGACACGGGTCATTGTCAGGGTGTCCAACTCATGTATCAAGGTCAAATTAGTTGGATACGGGCGGGGGCGGTTGTCCTGGCGACAGGAGGCGGCGGTCAAGTCTTTGCCCAGACGACAAATCCCGATGTCAGTACCGGAGATGGAGTCGCGATCGCATGGCGGGCGGGGGCGATTCTCAGAGACTTGGAATTTGTCCAATTTCATCCCACAGCTTTAACCAAACCGGGAGCGCCTCATTTTCTGATCAGCGAAGCGGTGCGGGGAGAAGGGGCGCATCTAGTGGATGATCAGGGACACCGTTTTGCCTTTGAGTATCATCCTGATGGCGAACTTGCGCCCAGAGATGTGGTGAGTCGAGCGATTTTTAGTCATTTACAGAAAACTAAATCTGATCCAGCCACCAGTCATGTCTATTTAGATTTGCGCCCCATTCCCGATGATCGGATTCGCCACCGATTTCCGAATATTATTCAAGTTTGTCAGCAATGGGGGGTTGATGTATTTCAGGATATGATTCCTGTCGCCCCCGCCGCCCATTATTGGATGGGAGGAATTGCTACGGATTTAATGACATGTACCTCTATTCCTAATTTATATGCTGTGGGTGAAACGGCGAGTACGGGTGTTCATGGTGCGAATCGCCTAGCCAGTAATTCGCTATTGGAATGTATTGTATTTGGCGCTCAGTTGGAGGAATTAACACCCGATCAATCGGTCTTGAATCAGGAATCAGCTTCTATTTCTCCCTTAACCTTATCCGATGAAGCCACGAAAACGGATAAAATGCTGGCGATGCAAGATCAGTTAAAACGTTTAGTCTGGCAAAGTGCTGGGATTTGTCGATCTGCACAAACGCTAGAACGTGCGATCGCGCAGGTGGAAGTCTGGCAGTCTGAATTGGCGGTGTTGCCTTTAAGCCAACAGTTACAGAATTTAACGCCACAGAAGACAGTTCAACTTGATGTTCCAAATGCTGATTACCTGGTGCGAACGTGGGGAGAAACATCTAACTTATTAGATATAGCTTACTTAATTTTAAAAAGCGCTTTGTTTCGGACAGAAAGTCGTGGCGGACATTACCGCTTAGATTATCCTCAACCTGATCCGGATTGGCAAATGCATACACTCGTGCAAGAGGAGCGTTGGTGGAAAGGGTAATTGTTATTAGTCTTATGTCTTATGTCTTAAATCTAAACGACAAGAGGGCGGGTTTTGTTGATAAGTTATCGGTATACCCGTCAAGTCAATGGCTAAACCCGCCTCGACAATACGATATAATTTTTACCTTCTGCCTCCTACCCTTCGATCTGTCATTCAGAAATAGAGAAATCTCTCAACAGATAGGTGTCAGAATTAAGAAATGGGTGCAAGATTGCAGGGGAGTATTTTGATGTCGTCAATCTAAAGACAAGTGCATGGTTAAGGTAGGATTTCTCGGTACAGGATTAATGGGACAACCCATGGCGCAACGGTTACTGGATGCGGAAATACCCGTCGTGGCGTACAATCGCACCGCCTCTAAGCTAGAACCTCTAAGAAATGCAGGTGCTGAAACGACTGATTCTGCGGCGGATGCGATCGCGGCTGCCGATTGCGTTATTTTAATGTTGGCGGATGCTGATGCGATTCGACAGGTGGCACTATCAAACCGTTGCCAAGAGGTCCTAAAAGGATCAACCGTAATTCAAATGGGGACTATTTCCCCTAGAGAAAGTCAAGATATTCAAAATCAAATCATAGCCGTCGGCGGTGAGTATCTAGAAGCACCTGTACTGGGGAGTATTCCGCAAGTCAAAGATGGCAAGCTACAAGTCATGGTAGGGGCGTCTGAAGATCAGTTTCAACAATGGCAAGAGTTACTGAAAAATTTTGGACAACCCCTATTAATGGGTCCCGTGGGAACTGCCGCCGCCACAAAGTTAGCCTTAAATCAATTAATTGCCGCCTTAACTGCCGGGTTTGCCCTTAGTTTGGGATTTGTGCAGCGTCAGGGGGTAGATGTAGACAAATTTATGGAATTGCTGCGAGACAGTGCGCTGTATGCACCCACATTTGATAAGAAGTTAAATCGGATGCAAGAGAGTAATTTTGCTGATCCCAACTTTCCCCTAAAACATTTACTTAAAGATATTAATTTATTCCTTAGTGAGGCAAAAGCAGAAGGGTTAGAGGCGAGTAGTTTAGCAGGTGTGCGCCAGGTGGTTGAGAAGGCAAAAGACGCTGGGTTAACGGATGACGATTACTCTTCTCTATATTTGGGGATTACCCAGACATTGGGTTGAATAGTTACAGATGTTTTGAGCTAACGCGCTGAAGAGTGAAACCGGGTTTGTCGGGGTGGGTTTAGGGAATTTTGTGCAAGCTATTGGTGATAACGTTTATTCAAAACCCGCCCTGACCGATATCTAGGGGCAAGTTTCACTACTATCATTTCTTTTTAACCCAGATGTTACTAAATTTCCCCCAACCGATGGTTCCACTATGATCATTCCACCCAACTGTGACCTAAACCGCCCCTATTTCTCTTATCTCCCCTACCCAAGCGATTTTGAGATTTCTGGGGAAACGTTCAAGTTGGGGAGTTGATTATTGCCGTTTTGCGTTTGACCGGATTTTGGCGAAACCCAATGAAGGGTATGATTGCGAATGTGCCGTTGTAATTGATGCGAGTAGCCAGGAAATCTATTCATAATCCACCCCCAAGAAATCTTCATCAATCTTACTCCCTTTATCGGGGTGAAAGGGTTAACCTTTGGCAAGGTATTCGTAAAGTTTGAGTTAATCTTTACTCCCTGACTAGATAAAAAACCACTTAAACCCTTGATAGATAAGGGTTTGCATAAATTTCCGACGCAGGTAACTTTGGAACACCTGTCAAGTAAGATGCTCCCATAAGGAAATCTCTCAAAAATAGCGTTCCGTTCCGGGAATATGACAAAGATTCGTTTTGAATAGTCTTGAAGTTCTGTATTATCGATGAGTTTTTGGTATTGTGGCTGATCAGCAAAGACTTTCCATCGGTTAAGAATATCCATTTCAGCCGCTTTTCCCCGAAATGCAATTCCGTCGAAAGAACTCCCACCACCTTGCCCTTTTACATCATTAAAACCTGCATCAGAAAACTTGATATTAAGTTGCTTGGCTAATTGCTGGCGATAGTCCACATCAATAAACCACTGATTATAATTAACCACGATTTTATTATTTTTCAAGAACTGCGTTTCTCCCAAGAATTCTTGAGCGTATGATATCCACAGTTCAACTAATGTTCTATCCGGACATTTTACCTTCATACATATATCCCTTTTTAAATCGGCTTGCCAGCATATTGAAGGGATCTCTTAAGATAATTACATCGTATTTGATTGCACTTTTGCCCAAGTACAGTTCACTTTTTTTGTCAAACTCCTTGTCAGTGATTTGCTCAAGCGCATGATCTTCATAGCTATAGATTAAACAGTCTTTTTTTGTGAAATTGCCTTTGGCTTCCTGCTTTAATTTTTCTTTGGGATAATGTTCATACAAGAAACGGTATGGATTCCGTTTTACTGGAATCTTATTCAAATGCCATACTTCACCGTGGTGTTGTTTTCTGATCCAGTTGATAATGGCATGATTTCCACTCCGTTTTAAGCCAACTACTCTAATTTCCTTTTGATTAACTATTTCTGACAGACTCACGTTGTTGGATAAGTGTCTCATGGCATCTTCGACACGGTAACCCAAATTTCGTTTCACGCAGCGAAGCCTGTTCAGTGTGTTGTCCATCTTTACTGTAGAACGGTGAATCTAACTGTGGCTGATCCATCTTAACAGACGCAAAGTCCAGTCTTTTGATGAATGGCATGGAGAAGTTCTAGGGGAAAACTGGCTGTGATGGAGTTAAGTCAGTATTATTGCCTAGGTATATAGTACGGTTAGCTTTTGATAAGCTCACCTTATAAAAAGCAGAACAAGATTCAATAGCATATCTATTGCGTTTCTGTAAAGACCTTGGTTAAAGTTATAAACAACAGAGAGAACAAACAAAACAGAGGAGAGAGATTCAGATGTACACCACAATCAACCAAGACGGACAACTGAACAACTACGCGATCGAACCCCCTGTATATTATGCGGAATATCCCAATAGTGAACAACAGCGTCGCTATGCTTTTCAAGGGGCGTGTGCTATTTTATTCGTCAATGTATTACTTCTGACAGCACTAGCTGTAAGCTAACATTCACGCCTCATCCACCTGTCGTTAACCCAAGATGATTGTATCCCAAAATTATTACGGGTAGCGCCAGCGAATAACGTTTTTTAAGTCCTCCTAACCCTTGGGATTTGGGATAACTAAAAGCCTTGCTTCGGCAGGACTAGAAGAGAGCCTCAGTTGCAAAATCCACGACTGTTACAGTCGTGGATTTTTACTGTTTATTTCAAAAGAATAGTTAAATGGGTTTCAGTTAGACTGATAAGCAATAGCTTACTGTATTGTCAATTCATTGTAATCTGACTCTGAAATAACGCTTGATGCCCTATTGCAATGCTTTAACACCAAGGTTTTAAGTTTTTTTATTCAGTAGTGTTTCATCCAACATAATCTGACAGCTTACTTCTTTCAACCTCAAGACATCATCTGGCATAAACTCATTTCACTGTTTTTGCCCAATACATCAAACCTTTATAATTACCTTTTCATTTGAGAGGTAAACAATCAACCCAAAGAGCCAACTTGATTGCCTCCAGTCTTCACACCCTTCAACCGAGAGCTGAAAGCCTCATTCTACCATCGCTCTCTGTCTCCTGATGGGCATAAACCAGCTTAAGTTGACACCAATGCACGTCGGTGCGCCCCTACGGTTCATCCAAATGACACTAAATTTAGATCGCCAAAACCATGGATATACCGTAGAGTGGGTTTCGACTTCGCAAGAATCCACCAGCCTTAATTCATGTCATCAGGAAGATCATCAGCAGACATTCCGGCTCTTTGCATTAGCTCAATCAATCGCTTGATTTGAGGAAGCGAAAACCTAATTTGCCTTTCGCCTGTTTCGTGGCGTCTGATGGTTCGGCTGGTTGTTCCTAATTCCTGAGCTAATTCTTCCTGAGTCATACTCAGACGTTGGCGTAACTGTTTGAGAGTTGCCGATTCGGGGTTGCTATTTGAGTTTTTATCGTCTACCATTCTACTTATAGGACACTTGTTCCGGTTACAGAGAACAAAAATGATGGGGAAACATTTTGGAAGTCCCTTTACTTCCAGTTTCCCTGCTTCTCTACGGCTAGTTTCTCACACAGCAAGCATACTGGGAGTTTTAAAACTCTCGGCTCATCGCTTAAGTGGCATACAATTCAGTATTTAGTCCCTAAAATCTGAATAGAGTAAGGAGGTAACGCTTAGGAAATTCTCAGGAAATTACTGGAACGTAAGGATTTAAACCTTTCACAAATAAAAGGCAAATCGCTATTTTATCAGTTTAGCGATTGCCCTTCTCAACCAATAATTACTTAAATTATAGCAATGAAACATTCTCAATGGCTTCGCCTTCAAGCAGAAGGCGATAGAGTTGTTGTGTCTCTACGAGCAGATGGGTTCAACTGCTATCAATACCCACGTCGCTTGTCTTGGCACATCAGCAAAAGTTCTGTGTGTTACAGGTTGACGTGGTTACCAGCACCAGTCTGTGAGTGGAGTTTACTACCCAATGATGGAACACCAGCGCGAGAGCAACTTTTAGCTCAAATTCATTCTATACTAATGCATCGGGGTGGCGGTCGAACAGCAGAGTCATCCCTAATCCCGAATCTAGGCTTTTGGAATCAAACCCATTATCCCTGGATGCTGGTTAGGCTGTTACCAAATGCTCAACATTATACCGTTGCTCGTTTCTACAGCCGCACGGAAGCAGAAAATCACCAGCGATTTCTAGGTAAGTGGATGCCTGGAGCTGAGTTTGAGGTCATATTTGATGCGGATTGCGGTGACTTAGACAGCAAGTAGCGGTATAAAGGGGTACAGGCAAAAGGCGCACATCGGTTTAGGTAAAGGGCGCACGTCGGTGCGCCCCTACGGTTCATCCAAATGACACTGAATTTAGATCGCCAAAACCATGGATATACCGGAAAACCTAATAGATTGGCTGTGGACTATGTGTTAGAACTAGAGGAATATCGCCTGCCCAATCGAGTCCATGGAACTGTTGCGATCGCAAAACCGAATCAATACATTAATGTCTCGCTTTGTCACTCAGATCAAGGGGGCTACAGCGATGACACGAACAGATATTAATAATGTAGCGGAAACGTTACTAATTCCTCTTTTATCTGAAGTATACGGTTATACCCATCTCCAAAATCTGAATGATACAGAAGGAAGTAACTATCCAGGAATCGACTTGGGAGATGAGACGGCAAGAGTAGCGTTTCAAATCACCGCAACATCTAACAGTGAGAAGATTAAAAAGACCCTGCGGAAGTTTATTGAGTACAAGTTGTATGAGAAGTATGACAAGCTCATTATCTATATACTAACGGGAAAGCAGCAGTCTTATTCAGGCAGGGGCTATGATGAAATCATTCAAAATAAGTTTACCTTTGACAAAGACAAAGATATTTTGGATTACCAGGATATCCTCAAAGCCGTTGCTAACCTCCAAATTGATCAAGTCTGCCGAATCGAAGCCATTTTAGAAGCAAACTTTGGCGAAGGGAGAAGACTGATTGAATGGGAGGTTGTGGATAAAGTTGAGCAAACTATCAGCGAATACACCCAGTTATTTGTAGGGCGTGAGGAAGAACGCCATAAATTAGCCATATTTTTGCATGCAAGAAAACTCCAGCGGTTTATTCCTGGTAACAGCTCCCGCAGGTTTTGGTAAAACGGCACTGCTGGCTAACTGGGTCAAAGAATGGCGGAACAAAGATTGTGATATTGCTTGCCATTTTTTCAATGAGAGAACTCGTTCTGTCGAAAGTGCTTATCGGAATCTGATCCGACAGATTGATACTGATAACGAGTTTGCTTATGATCTATCATCTAACAATAAAGATAACTTACGTCAAATGGTCTATAACTGCTTAAGAGCAGGGAGACGAACAGAAAAGCCTTTGATTATTGTAATCGATGGCTTAGATGAAGCCGGGGAAACTTTTCTTCCTCCTTTTCCCAATCCTTTGCCAGAAAATGTATTTGTAATCGCTTCAGCGAGAGCCGAGGAAAAACAAGAGCAAAAATACTTGGAAGGCTGGACGGATAACGGCAAATCGTTACATCTTGAGCGTTTGTCTAAGAGTGCGATCGCGCAATGGTTACGAGAAGCGGGTAATGATGAATTAGCAGGATTTGCAGACGATACAAGCTTAGTTGATCAACTCGATAAAATCACTCAAGGCTTTCCACTTTACCTTAGCTGTCTGATTGATGAATTACTTCATAATGCGCCAAAGCAGAGACAGGATGTGCAGGAATTATTGGCACAGACACCTAAAACTTTTGAGGAGTATGTGCAGCAACAGATAAAACGTTTAGATGAACTCGACTTACCAGACGAACGGTGGCAGTTTTTTGCACTATTGGCAGTAGCGAAAGGCGCACTAACCAAAGAGGATATTAAAGCCGTGACAAAAATGCGCGATCGCCAATTACGGCAGATGCATTTATGTTGGCAGGTAACGCGCTGGATGAGAATTACAACAGACAATGTTTATGCTTTTGCCCACCCATTATTGGGAACAACGTTTGCTGCACAATTAGGTGATGAGGCTGAGGATGCTTTACAGACTTTGATTGACTATTGTAGCCATTGGCAAGAACATCAAAGTCATTACGCTTTGCGGTATTATCCAGAACATTTACGGGAGGAAAAACGGTGGGAAGAATTGTATGCGATCGCACGGAATCCAGACTTTGCAGCTATCCAAGACAAACAATTACCCAATGAACCAGATTTGCTTTTGAAGACAGTGCAAATTGCTTTATTAGGTGCTGCTGATCAGGATGATGCGGGTGGAATGGCAGAGTTTATACTGCTACACGCACAGCGACTGAAGCAAATAACCGTGCAAGATTCACCGTTGGAGGCGTTGCGGAAAGGCAGTCTACAAAGGGCATGGAACCTAGCAGATCAATTTGAGATTGAACGCTGTATCCTCTGGTATCTACTCTTAGCCTGGGAGTTAAAGGATGAGAATAGATTAAATGATGCACGAGAGACATTAGAGCAGTTGCATCAGAAGGATTTGCCGCGTTTTTCAACAAATTGGAATATTAGTTGGCAAGGTGATTATGCTGCCTACATTATGGCTTATATTTTTGATATTAATAAGGATACCACTACCGCTCTAATTCAGCAGCTTTTCGAGAATGATCACCGTCGTATTCTATGCAAAGCTCTCACCGAACATGGGAACTTTGATGATGCTCTTGAAACGGCAGATATGATTAATCAAGTGTTGGATCGAGTGTGGCATCTAGAAGGCATAGCGAAGGCGCAAGCAGCAATAGGGCAGAGGAATGCATCACGCTCCACCTTTGGTAAAGCTCTTGAGATTATACACAAAGTTGCCCCCCATATATTGTGGGTAGATGAGATGGTAAGCATAGCAGAAGCACAAGTCGAAGCACTAGAAGATGTAGACGCCGCACGTAATACTTTAGAAAATGCTCGTGCTATGCTACAGAATGTCGTTACTCTTGCCAAAAAGCAGCCACGGGATATTGAAGATAAAGAAAACCAGAAAGAGTATTTTCTACAAATAGAAAGGTTAAAAGCTGATATAAATCAATTAATTAATGATACATTGAATTACGCGAAAACATACAAAAATAAAGCCAGAAATAGTAAAAATAAAAATAATTCGACAATAAAGCATCATAGTTCTTTAGGCATAGCCTATACATACGCTAAGGCAGAAAACTTTACTGCTATGCTGGAAGCCCTGGAACAAATAGAAGGTCTGGTACTAGAAAAAGCTTTAGCTTCTATAGCCAATACACTGGCAGAAGAAAGGTTAACTAAAACAGCAAGAGTGACTTTTGCCAAGGCTCTCCAAATTCTTCACCAAGAAGCTGAAACGCCATTTCTCCAAAGTTTAGCACTATCTGATGTAGTAGATGTACAGGTTTCAACTGAGCAGAACGACGCAGGAAGGAATACCATCAGCCTTGCTCATCAGATTGCCAAAAAAATTAATAATCCAGCCAAACAAGTAATTGCCATGGCGCGAATAGCCAAGGGACTATTTAATATAGGAAGTAGGAAAGACGCCAGAGTGATTTTTGATAGTTTTCCTGATATAGTCAAAACTATTAAAATTCAAGCAGAACGTGTAAATAGCTTCAATTTCATAGCTAATATACAAGTTACGATACAAGAATTTACGGCAGCTTTGAATACGGCACAGCGAATTGAATTTCCAGAGGATAAAGCAAAAAGTTTAGGAGTTAGTGAATTTACACGAATACACGGTAATCAGCGAGATAAGTATTTCTCGAAAATAGCAAGAGCAGAGGCTCAAATAGGATTAATTTCTCATGCACTGAAAACTACAGACGATATTGAAGACAACTTGGATCGGTTGATAGCCCTTTCTTGGATTGCCTTGGCTCAGTTTGAGCAAGGAAAACAAGAAGAAGTATTGAAGACTCTCACTGTTGCCCTTCAGACTAAAGACAAGATAACAGAGGATAAACAAAAACTTATAAAAGCGCTCAAGACGATTGCAGGGATACAGGTAATGGCAGGCAAGGGAGAAGACGCAGTGAAGACAGCAGAGAAGATACTTACAGAGCGTAACTTGTACCTACCGGGAATTGCTTCCTGGCTAGTCAAAACAGGCGACAAGGAAAACTTTAAACCCTTATTAATCCCCTGCGCTTACAATGTTGAAACTGCCTATCAAATGTGCGGATTAATAGCGCGACTCTATCCTGAACAAGCCGAATCAGTTGCAAAAGCCGTTACTGATTTGAATTAATTTGATTATGATAATTGAGAGCGATGGCTACGCAGACAGTTTATAATTCCCAGATAGAGCAATAAACCAATTGAGTAATCAAATCGAAATTACTTAAGCGGTAACCCCTTACCCATACCCGCGATCGCACAAATTCTTAATCAATAAAACTCAACTCGTTTGTTTACGTCTCATTCGCCTCTTCACCTGCACTCGGTTCTGAGTTCTCCAATTCCAACCCCTCCTCCGTAACATATTGATTCGCCACAGATTCAAATGCCTCTAAGGATTGAGTTGTCACCGCCTGAACCAGAAGAGTATTTAGCACCTCAAGATTCTCTATCTTCCCAATTAATGTTCTCAATTCCTGCGGAATATTTTCAAACCTAACCTCAAGAATACGAATAATTGCTCCTTGTTGTCCCTTCCTGATTCCGATTCGCTCAATACTGGTAATATAAGGCATTTTTCTCTCCTCTTCTAACGTTTGTATCTCTTGCCACAATCGATCCTCTTCTCTTTTTGGTAGAGCAATAAACCAATCAATTAATCGAAATAATTGAACGATATCCTATCGCCCATACCCCCGCTCATATAAACTCTTAATCAAAGACAGCTTGCTTTCATATCCCACCCCAACATCTTTCCCGGCAACTTGAGCAGAAATTGACTTATTTTTATTACCCGAATAGCACTGAAAATTTGCATGAAAAAATTGCCGAAACCTTTAATATACCGTAGGGTGGGTTGAGCGAAGTCGAAACCCACCCACCAAATCCACGTCATCAGGGAAATCATCAGCCGACATTCCGGCTCTTTGCATTAGCTCAATCCTCAATCTGACAGCTTAAGAAGAATGTCGCTGACTTAAACTGGTTTCGTAGTAGGCATGAAGCGTGCCAGAAGCGAAGACAGTGCTGACTACAAACTCTAAATTCAGGGGAGCATCCCAATTTGGCGCGTTAGCTCTTTTTAGGGGGCTGAAACCCTTAAAATATCGTTGCTTTGGGGAACGGTGTTTCCAAAATGGGATGCTCCAAAATTCAGTGCCATTCTTAAATTAGTGCTGCGGCTAATTTGAAAAATACTCGACTATACGATAAGATTGGTGTTAGATGACAAGGTGCCCCGAACTGCACGGGGATGTATAGCGCGGTTGAGATACCGTGCGCCTATCAAATACTTCCTTTAATTAAGGTAGAGTCTTATTGATCAAGACTCTGCCAGCGCTGAATCCACGACTATCACAGTCGTGGATTCGCCTTTAGAATCACAACTCCTTGGAGCGGTTATCAAACTGTATTTATTTACGGGGAATTTTAGATAGATTAAGTTTAGGTATTAATAGATTGAATGCTGCTTGCAATTCTGAACTAGCACTTGCTGTAGACTCTTTGGATTTACGGTCAATCAAGTAGGTTACATAATCAGCTAGCTGCAACCCGGTATAAAATTCTGAAAACCCAAATACAGGAAGTTCCACAAAACTAGAAGGTTCTTTTCGAGCATTGACCCAATCTCTATAAGCCCTGATCAATCGCCCATCTTGAACAGCCGTGTGCTGAGTTGAACGCGAATCCATAAAAAGTATTCCTGTTTCGTTAGATTGCTTTAGAAAAGCATCTATTTTTTCTAGCAATTCCCTGAAAGAAAACTGATATAAATCTGTGTCATCTTTGATAGATTCACCACTGTCGCGGAGTCCTCTCTTGTCAACCTGAATAGCCAAAATATGGCAAGGTAACTGACTTAGGATTTCTGAGACTTGCAAGAACACCTGCATACGGTATTCGCGTTTAACTTTCTTGAACTTACCTAACCCTTGCCAAATATCACGACCCTTTAGCTCCCAGTTTTCTAACTGACTACCGCTGAGTATACCTTTCTTGAATGATAAAATGATGCTATCCATTTGAAACCAGTTCTGGGCAGGAATAGCGAAGCTCACCAAAAAGAAAAAATTCGTTTGTGTATCTTTCCAGCCAGTACCACCCTCATCAATGTAAAACAAAATCATTTGGCGTTATAGTAGTTATGGGAACATCAACGCTAAATCTTAGCGGTTATTGACCCTTTTGTTTAGATGAAGCGAAATGAACCCCCTTTGACCACGGCGATTAAAATCGCTGCTACAAAAACAAAGTCCGCCGATGCTTCGGCAAACTTCGTTAACGTGGACTGAGTTGTAACAGGGGTAGCTAACCCGAATTTGGTATTACTGAATTACGTGAAAGTATTGATACTTCTCCGAGTAATCACCAATAATAAGGGATTGAACTGGTCAACGCATTGGAAGAATAAGCCCAATTTTCCAATCCACGGAAGGTAAAAATTAAGGCTTATCCTAAACAACTCGGTTGATTTGCAGAGATGCAAGTTCAAATGCTTTAGGTTTTAAATGTCTCATCAGTAGTTTGTTTCGTTCTCTCCTACGATTTATTATCCATTTGATATCTTGTAATGCTTCAGTAGCTGACGGATAGCGTTGCCCGGATTGAGGACAAACCATTGTATCTAAAACTTCCGCTAACTCTGGACTTACAAACACCTTATCGCGCCAAATAATTTCATGTGTATAAATATTTTTCAGTTCTTCCGGATGATAGCCAGTTAGAGCTTGAATACCAATCATCCCCACAGCATAGATGTCACTGCTTAATTGGGGAAAACCATTAGCTTGTTCAGAGGGTAAATATCCTGGAGTACCAACTCCCATCGTTAAGTTGGCTGGACTGTAATTAGATCGGAAAAATATTTCTTTGATTAAGCCAAAGTCAATCAAAACAATCTTTCCATCTGTGTGACGCCTCATGATATTTTGAGGTTTAATGTCTCGATGAATGATTCTATGCCTATGGACAACCTCTAAAACTTCTAAAATTTCCTGTAATAGGGTAAGCACCTCAGTTTCAGTTAATTGCCTCCCAATGCTGAGTTCTTGGCTCAGATCATGCCCTTCAATGAATTCTTGAACAAGATAGAACTCCTCATTTTCCATAAAGGAATCGAACAACTGTGGAATTTGAGGGTGGTTTCCCAATAGAGCGAGAGCTGCCGCTTCCCTGCGGAACCACTCTGAAATTTTGTCTAGATGAATTCTTCGATTCTCTACTGAAGGTTTGAGTTGTTTAACAACACGCCAAGGAGAGTCACGATAACACAACAGGTCTTGAGCTAGATAAGTTTTGCTGAAGCCTCCACTTGGTAGACTGCCTATAATGTGGTAGCGTTGCTTAATCATGAGATTGCGTTGATTAACTATTGGTCTTGTTGGTATTGGTCTGAGCATAAAATTAGTGGGTGCTGATGTTCTCTTGATGGCTGAAACTACAGAGGCTAAGACTATAAAATAAGTTTTTGCACTGTACCTTGCGGAATAACAGCCAACCAATTAGTACAATAGTACCCTATTGGTTGAAAAACTGACAGACTAGAAGACACATAGACAACAACCGCTAAAATCGAACAAGAGTCCTAGTCACTCAAACACTAACCATGACCACAGATTCGGCCGTAGATTTCCAAGACGCTTTTGATGTCATCGTTGTCGGTGCTGGACATTCTGGCTGCGAAGCCGCACTCGCCGCCGCCCGTCTGGGATGTCGCACCCTCCTGCTTACGCTGAACTTAGATAAAATTGCTTGGCAACCCTGTAATCCAGCTGTGGGTGCGCCAGCTAAATCCCAACTTGCCCACGAGGTAGACGCCTTGGGGGGAGAAATTGGTAAGATGGCAGACCGGACTTATCTCCAGAAGCGGGTATTAAATCAGTCGCGGGGACCTGCGGTTTGGGCGTTACGGGCGCAAACTGATAAGCGGGAATATGCGGCAGTGATGAAACGGATTGTCGAGAACCAAGAGAATTTGGTCATCCGCGAAGGGATGGTGACGGATTTAGTTCTGGGTGCGAATGATGAGGTTATCGGTGTTGAGACCTATTTTGGTGTAGCATTTGCTGCCCCTGCGGTAGTATTAACCACGGGAACGTTCCTGGGTGGATGTATCTGGGTGGGGAATAAATCAATGCCTGCTGGACGCGCTGGGGAATTTGCGGCGGTGGGATTGACGGAAACCCTGAATAAATTGGGATTTGAAACCGGACGTCTGAAAACAGGAACCCCGGCGCGAGTGGATAAGCGATCCGTGGATTACAGTAAGATGGAACCCCAACCTGGGGATGAGGTGGTGTCTTGGTTCAGCTTTGACCCAGAGGTGTGGGTGGAACGGGAACAGATGAATTGTTATATTACCCGTACCACGGCAGAAACGCATCGGTTGATTCGGGATAATCTACATCTGTCTCCGGTTTATGGGGGTTGGGTGGATGCAAAGGGACCTCGTTATTGTCCCAGTATTGAAGATAAAATTGTCCGGTTTGCCGATAAGCAAAGCCATCAGATCTTTATTGAACCGGAAGGGCGAGAGATTCCGGAACTCTATATCCAGGGATTTTCGACGGGATTACCAGAGAAGCTACAGTTGCAAATGCTGCGATCGCTCCCTGGATTAGAACAGTGTACCATGCTACGTCCGGCGTATGCGGTGGAGTATGATTATCTACCCGCAACTCAGTGTTTCCCCACATTAATGACCAAAAAAATCGAGGGATTATTCTGCGCTGGACAAATTAATGGGACGACGGGATATGAAGAAGCCGCCGCCCAGGGGATTGTGGCGGGAATTAATGCAGTACGCTATGTGCGACATCAAGAGATGTTGGTGTTCCCCCGTGAGGAAAGCTATATCGGGACATTAATTGATGATTTATGTACCAAAGATTTGCGAGAACCCTACCGGATGCTAACCAGCCGTTCTGAGTATCGGTTACTCCTGCGTTCAGATAACGCCGATCGCCGTCTGACTCCTTTGGGACGAGACATTGGCTTAATTGATGACCGCCGTTGGCAACTTTATACGGAAAAACAAGCCAATATTGCGGCGGAGAAGGAACGACTCCAGACAGTACGGATTAAGGAACATGACGAATTAGGTGTTGCGATCGCGTCGGATACTCAGCAACGGATTAAGGGTTCGATTACTCTAGCTGAATTGCTGCGTCGTCCCAAATTCCACTACGTCAATCTGGATCATTACGGATTAGGTAACCCCAGTCTCAATCAAGTTGAACGAGACGGCGCGGAAATCGATATCAAATATGCGGGATATCTGCAACGCCAGCAAAATCAGATTGATCAAGTGTCCCGTCAAAGCCAGCGACGATTACCCGTGGATCTAGATTATGATGCGATTGAAACCCTATCCAAGGAATCTCGCGAGAAACTCTCCCAGGTTCAACCCCTGACAATTGGTCAAGCGTCTCGCATTGGTGGGGTGAACCCGGCGGATATTAATGCTTTGCTGGTGTATTTGGAAGTGCGATCGCGCCAATCAGCACATCCTTCAAAGCCCCCAATACCAACAGCATCAGGAATCTCTGGGTAATTGACTAGATCCCCGAATGTAGAGACGTTGCATGCAACGTCTCTACAATGATGCCGAACGTCCTAATCGATGTGTCTATTGCTATATAATGCCAGAATTGGTATTATTCCACCTGATGTCCAACAGAAGTAATGACTTGTTTAATTGACTCCTGAG
The DNA here is from genome assembly GCF_040220235.1 of Coleofasciculus sp. B1-GNL1-01. Taxonomy (NCBI): domain Bacteria; kingdom Bacillati; phylum Cyanobacteriota; class Cyanophyceae; order Coleofasciculales; family Coleofasciculaceae; genus Coleofasciculus; species Coleofasciculus sp. B1-GNL1-01. The sequence goes on along the minus strand of NZ_JAVJTO010000018.1, from coordinate 4,380 downwards.
ACGCCTCAGTTTCCACACTAACCGTCTTATTTGCCACATCAACATCGACTTTCGCTTCAGGTTCGTGGGTACGAATCCCTTCGCTAATGGTTTTGGCGCAACCATCACAGGCGATACTCGGAACGTTGAATTTCATTGCTGCCATCGTGTAGATTTCACTCCAGGTTTTTATTCAATCTATCATTATAGCGAAGTGCTGCTTTTTGTTTTTCACTCTAAAGTATGAATTTTTCAAAAAGCTTAGGCGGACAAATTTCATTTATTTCCATGCAATCTTTTTGGGTGATTTATATCTTTTATGAAAAAATAATGCCTGACAAGATTTACGATAATTGACGTAGTATTTTTTACGCTTATTCTCGTATATATTTGTAAACAAAATACCCTTCAACTGTGTAAATATATTAAATGAAACCGTTCGTCCCACATCAATTATGCCAAGACTTTCTGCCTTATTCACCCGTCCTCAAGTGAACTCATCTGGAGAGGATTTGGGAAAGAAAATTAACTCTATTACAAAATCATCCAAATTGCAGCAAATTTTTTCCCAGAATGATATTGAGGAAGCGTTAACCGAGCGTAAATTTCTGGAAAAATGGATTGAGGACAATCAAACAGAAGTCAACAATGCCTTACAAACTATACAATTGTCAATGAATAATCTATTCGTTGCTATAGGCTTTATCAATTCCATCGAGGCAACCCTGAGAAAAGCTGTCATTATTGCTTTTTTGCGAGATCAAAATGTGTAAAAGTGATATCATACCAAGTTGCATTCAAAGATATAACTTTCCCTTCCCCTGCTTCCAGACGTGCCATGGCACGTCTCTACATTGCTTTCCCTGCTTTTCCTATGTCCTAACCTTAGAGCCTAGTGCTATAGACAAAATTAAACTTAATTGAGATGGGGAAACAGGGAACAGTGAGAACCCTCCTGCCTTCTGCCATATATTCCTGATACTCTGTCAAATTCCTGTCAAAGGAAAAAGAGAGAGTAATGGAATGTACCATGAGCGATCCGTATTTACTAGCAGCCAGTCTGCTTACCGTAGGTCCCGTATCTGCGCCCCCACCACCGCCACTGGTTCCCAATCTGTTCGAGAATTTGTCGGCTTTATTGGCTTCTGCTAAAGCTGATCAATCGCACTCCGTCGTCACTCAACCGATTATCCCTGGGGTGGAAATCCCTGGTGTTGAGTTTAGCTCCTCGGTTAGTAGTAGCCACTTTAGTGCCACCAGCGCTTTAGCGCTGACTACTAACTCTATTTCCCCTAAACCTCAATCCCCGGTTGTCTCACCTAAATCGGGAACCCAACTCTATTACCAACGATTAGCCGCCTTAAATAGAGGTCAAACCTACACCCGCCTCCCGGCTCATAGTTTCCAGTCGGTTTGGGGTAAAGCGACACTGGCTAAACCCACTCATACGCAATGGAAACAGCTACTTGCAGAAGAAGCGAAAGCGATGGCGAGGGGACAGGGGAATAATCGTCTGTCTATTTTAGTGGGCGATTCCTTGAGTCTTTGGTTTCCTACAGCCAACCTACCTAGTGGTCAATTTTGGCTGAATCAGGGGATTTCTGGGGAAAACTCTCGCCAAATTTTAGAACGACTCTCGGCTTTTTCCCAAACCCGACCCGATACAATCTATGTCATGGCTGGCACCAATGACTTGCGTCAGGGGGTTCGCGATCGCGTGATTCTCGATAATACCCGCCAAATTATCCAACGCTTACGCCAAAACCATCCGCAAGCCCAAATTATTGTTCAGTCTATTTTACCCACACGATTAAGCGCTATTCCAAGCGATCGCATCCGCAACCTGAATCAACAAATCGCCGCGATCGCACAGCAAGAAGGTGCAGGCTATCTTAACCTGCACCGTTTGTTTGTGAATAATCAGGGTCAAATGCAACGGGAGTTAACTACTGATGGGATTCATCTCGCCAGACGCGGCTATGCTGTGTGGCAAGAGGCTTTAAACTATGCCGATGCTTTAATTTTGGCGAGTCGTTAATTATTTGTCTTATGTCTTATGTCAAATAACACTCAGTCGGGGCGGGTTTAGTTACATCTAGGGTGAGATCAGAAACGATAGTTGTGAAACCCGCCCCTACCAAATCGGTTATCTGAACGAAGTGAAGGGTCAACACTCAACACTTATACTAAACCGCCTGTCGAGACGCTAGCTTTTCCAAGGTAGCTTGGGTTTGCTGTAACAACTGCTCTCGGCTATCTACAGCCTTGGTGAGAGTCGGGACTAAATTCCGGGCTTGTAACGCCATGTGTAGCTGAAGCTGAGCCACGTACTCACTAATATCTTCATGAACAAAGTCGTTGGGGGTTTGAGCAGAATGCAAATCCAAAATGTCCTCCTTTCCTAAGGCTGTGCTTTTCGTCAACACCTCATTGAAGGTATCATGCCTATGGCAATCGGCTCTCACTCTGTAATAAAACTGCAATAAAGTTTAAAGATTTAGGGGTTAAATGTTAAGTAATATAAACAACTCCACCGAAATATGGAAATTTTGAGCATCCTCCTATCGGCGTTACTCACGCTGGGTTCCCCTCCGGGCTTAATCATCGATCGCGTGGTGGAAAATGTCCTAAGTTCTCAATTGGAGAGAGTTGAACAGCTTGATGTGCGGATTGACAATACGCCGAACTACCGAGCTTTGCAAGGGAAACTCGAACAAGTCCGGATTGCGGGTCGAGGATTATGGTTGACGCCAGACATTCGGATTGATGTTCTGGAGGTAGAAACTGATCCGATTAATCTGGATATCAACCGTCTAAGACAGGAGGGTCAAACGTCGCCCTTAGCCTCGTTACGTCAACCGTTACAAGCAGGGGTGCGTCTGGTTTTAACCGAATCGGATCTCAACCAGATGCTTCAGTCTCCTAGAGTTGCCGCAAGGTTACAACAACTCGGTAGTCGTCTCTCCAGAGATACCGCACAGCGTTACCAGTTTCTCAATCCTCGATTAGAGTTGCTGGGAAATAATCGCCTGCGTTTCCAAGTGGATGCGGTGGAAGGAAATCGTCAATCCCTAGCCATTGTGGTGGAATCTGGATTGGGGATTGAAGCCGGACATCGCTTGCAACTGATTGAACCCAGAGTAACCGTTGATGGTCAAGCGCTACCGTCTCGCTTGGTTGAAGGCTTCGCCAAGGGAATAAGCGATCGCGCCAATCTCCGTAGCTTGGAAGATGCTGGGATTACGGTCAGACTCTTACAATTAGAGATAGATAATCAGGATCTACAGGTAGCCGCATTTGTTCGAGCTGATGTACCGCCAGGAGACTAGGGTGTCGGTTCAGTCAGAGCAGTTGGTGGTCTATGTAGGGGCGGGTTTTACCGCTAACTTATGGCAAAAACGGATAACGTAACGAAACCTGTCCTACTAGGTCAAAAGTCAAAAACTAGAAAAATTATCACATTTTTTTCTAATCCTACAAAACATTGAACGATTGGAAAGGTAATAACTATGCAAAATCCACAAGATACACGTCGTATTCCCACAAGTTTGGTCGCTGGTGTTTCCGTGGCGATGTTAGCCGCTGCTGGTGGAGGCGCTTGGTGGGCTTGGAATACGATTACCGCCTCACCTCCCCAATCCGAAGTGCCTACCCTCTCCCAGTCGCCCCAAGACACGCCGCCAGCGACTGAACAAAAGGTTCAAGTCTATTGGGTTGATGCTGTCAATAATCAAATTGAATTGGTTCCCAGTTCCATTACCGTCGAAAATGCTGATAATCCATCTGAAGTGTTAGAGATGGCATTCCAGCAATTATTGTCTGGACCTGAGCAGCAAGCGGTAGCCTCGGCAATTCCCGAAGGAACTGAGCTACGGAATCTTTCTATCAAATCTGATGGAGTGCATCTAGATCTATCGGAAGACTTTACTACAGGGGGTGGCAGTGCTTCGATGCAAAGCCGCCTTGGACAAATTATCTATACAGCCACCAGCTTAGAGCCGGATGCTCAAGTCTGGATTGATGTGGAAGGAAAACCCCTGGAAGTCTTAGGAGGTGAAGGGTTGATCGTCGATCAACCGATGACTCGCCAAAACTTTGAAACAAACTTTCAACTTTAAGGTCAAGCAACCATGATTAAAGTTTAGCCTGAGGACAAGGAAACAGGGAACGGGGAACGGGGAACAGTAAGGTTTTGACGCTTGTTAACATTCCTGAGTACAGTGAACAGAATTTAGGGTCTGCTGAATAACTCTTGTGGTGGGGAGAGGCAATAGGCAATAGGCAACACCTCGGCTTACCTCGACTCCGCTCGGTAACACGCTCGGTGTTTCATGGGCAATGGTTTCAACCCTCTGTCGAGGGAAAATTCGGCGCTGAGGTTGGCAAAAATTCCAGGATGCA
>NZ_JAVJTO010000017.1:0-144999 GCF_040220235.1 Coleofasciculus sp. B1-GNL1-01 | reverse complement strand
CTGGCACTTGGGTTAAGGCTTCCAGGAGATTGACCTTCATAGCAAGCAAATGACTCGATTAAACTATGGCTGCAAGATTTAGTTTACGCTAAATTCTGGTCGTCCTAATTTTCTCTCATCACAATGAATTAGCCCTGCCCCTTACCGGGCGTCAATTTCAGCTATTGCCATCTGGATAAATCCCTCTTTGCCCAAACCCTCGGCGGTGTTATCTCAGCCGCGTTCAGTCCCGATGGTCAACAGTTAGCCACAGGCGATAATACTCCAGACGTGCGTCTATGGCGCGTCAGCGATGGTCAACCCTGGTTAACGCTTCAGGGACATCGTAATCTAGTCTGGTCAGTGGCATGGAGTCCCGATGGACAAACCCTCGCCTCTAGCAGTAGCGACAAAACCATCAAACTCTGGGATACTCGCACCGGGAAATGTCTAAAAACGCTCCAGGGACACCAGGATTGGGTCTTATCCGTGGCATGGCATCCCGATGGACAAATTCTCGCCTCTAGCAGTAATGACCAAACCGTGAAACTCTGGGATACCCACACTGGTGAATGCCTGAATACATTGCAGGGACATACTCACATCGTCTGCTCAGTCGCCTGGAGTCCCCAGGGACACCATCTCGCTTCCGGTAGCGCTGACCAAACCATCAAACTCTGGGATACCCACATCGGTGCCTGTCTGAACACCCTCGAGGGACACCAGGATTGGATTTGGTCCGTCGCCTGGAATCCCGATGGATATACCCTCGCCTCTAGCAGTTCCGACCAAACCATCAAACTCTGGGATACCCGCAGCGGTGAATGTCGGAACACCCTCCAGGGACACCGGGATTGGATTTGGTCAATCGCATGGCATCCCGATGGACGCCTCCTCGCCTCCGGGTCTCATGACCAAACCGTGAAACTGTGGGATACTCACACCGGGAAATGTCTGAAAACGCTTCAGGGACAAAAGAATTGGATTTGGTCCGTCGCCTGGAGTCCCGATAAACAGACCCTCGCCTCCGGTAGCGCTGACCAAACGGTGAAACTCTGGGATACCCGCACGGGTCAATGCTGGAACACCTGGCAAGGATACCTTGATTCAGCCTTATCCGTCGCCTGGAGTCAGGATGGGCAAACCCTTGCCAGTAGCAGTAACGACAAAACCGTGAAACTCTGGGATACGACGACAGGTAAGTGCCTGAAAACCCTCCAGGGACACAATAATTGGGTTTGGTCAGTGGTATGGAGTCCCAACAAACCGATTCTGGCGTCCGGTAGCGCCGACCAAACCATCAAACTGTGGGACGCGGACAAGGGTGAATGCCTGAAAACATTGGTGGGGCATTCCAGTGTCGTCTCATCTGTGGCGTGGAGTCCCGATGGACGCATCGTGGCGTCGGGGAGTTATGACCAAACCATAAAACTATGGGATACGGACAGGGGGAATTGCCTGAAAACTTTACGGGGGCATAGCAATATCATCTGGTCAGTCGCCTGGAGTCCCGATGGGCGCACCCTAGCATCTTGTAGTTCCGACCAAACGATAAAGGTATGGGATATTCATACGGGTGAATGCCTCAAAACCTTATCTGGGCATCACCATATCATCTGGTCAGTCACCTGGAATCCCGACGGACGCACCTTGGCGTCTGGCAGTTCCGACCAAACGATAAAGGTATGGGATATTCATACGGGTGAATGCCTGAAAACCTTATCCGGACATACCAATTCCATCTCCTCTGTGGCGTGGAATCCCGATGGACGCCTCCTAGCTACAGGGTCTCATGACCAAACCGTCAAGCTATGGGACACCCACACCGATGAATGCCTGAACACCTTACTGGGACACAGCAATTGGGTTGGGTTCGTCGCCTGGAGTGCCAATGGTCAAACCCTAGCGACTGGCAGTTCTGACGAAACGATTAAGATTTGGGATGTAAATACAGGAGAGTGTCAGAAAACCCTCAAATCTCAACCCCCTTATCAAGGAATGAATATTACTCAGATTACAGGTTTAACCGATGCCCAGAAAGCCACACTCCAGCGGCTAGGGGCAAGGAAATTATAACTGTGCGTAGTGCGATATAAGGCAGAGGTAGACGTTTACAGATTAGGGCTTAAGGGACGAGTAACGTATAGGACTAACAGGGTAAACAGTCCCACGCCAGCCACATATTTAATTAAATCTGGCACCAGAGGATTCGGCGAGAAAAAGCCTTCAATAATCCCAGCCATAATTAACATCGGCACAATGCCAAAGACTAACTGGGCGGCTTGAGCCCCATACACTTTAATCGCATCCATCCGACGATATTGTCCAGGAAACAGAATTGCGCGACCGATTAACAAGCCGGCACCCCCAGCGAGGAAAATGGCGGGGAGTTCCAGGGAACCATGAGGGAATACAAACGCCCAGAAGGGATATGCCAAGTTATTTTGACCAACTAACGTGGCGACAGCACCGATATGCAAGCCGTTGTATGCCATCAAGAAGATTGTATAGGCACCCGCGGTAATGCCACCCGCAACCGCGCCGAAGGAGACGCGGATATTGTTAATCATAATATTACTAGAGGCTAAGGGTTCAATACCCACAATCGAACCCATCCATAATTCTCCGCGATCGCGCACCTTCTCGATCAAATGATCAGGAACCACCAGCGACATAAACACCGGATCAGTCCAAGCCAACCACCACGCCACCAGCGCCGCCCCCAAAAAAATCGCTGTGGCGATGGCGGTGTAAGCCCAAGTGCGCTGCACCACCTCTGGAAACCCCCAGCGACAAAACTGCCACACGGCTTGCCATTCCTGACGTCGAGAACCTTGATAAATTTGGTTATAGCCGCGAGAGGTCAACCGTTGTAAATCTTGCACCAGGAGAGTTCCCACCTGGTTCGTTCTCGCCCGGGCTAAATCTGCCGATACCGAACGATATAAACTCGCCAGTTCCCGAATTTCCGCCGCCTGTAACGACTTTAACCCTTTTTTTTCCACTTGCCGCAACAGAGTCTCCAACCGTTTCCAATTGGGTTCCCGCCGCGCAATCCAACGTTGAATGTTCATGAAATTTCACTGAAGATTCTGCCTAACTTAGCTTAAGATAGCTTTAAATTCAGCATTTCACCGATCAGGAGATGTTTAGCCAATGTCCCAGAATCCCAACCCCCGCCAATCCATAGGACCCCTGAGTGTGGGTAATGTGGTTAGCGCTGGCTTGCGGCTGTATCGCGATCACCTGAAAGTCTATTTTGGTATCGCGTTCCGAGCAACGTTGTGGGCGTTATTGCCATTTGTTGTTCTAATTCCTATTCCTCTGGTGTTAATTTATGAGCAGGCAAATCCAGCCATTTTAGGACTACTGATTCCGGCGGGTTTAGTCCTGTTTTTTTATGGCATGGCTAAATATATGGTCAACTCGGCACTTATCTCACGATTAGCCTTTTGTGAATTAACCAATCAACCCGAAAGCGCTAGAGATGCTCGCCGTCAAGTCAGTCCGAAACTCTGGATTTTTTTGCGGGCTTATCTCCTGTTTTTACTTTTAAGTTTTGGTATATGGATTGGGTTCTATCTCATTGCTTTAGTTCTGGGTATTCTGGGTGGATTTTTGGCGGTTTCTGTACAGGATAATATGGCAATATTAGTCGTTTTAGGATTAATAGGGATTATAGTATTCGGTATAGCATTAAGTTTAATTGTCCGAATTTTCACAAGGTTGTTTATGTATGAGGTTCCCTTGGCTATAGAAGAAAATATAACGGCTAGTAAAACTATCCAACGCAGTTGGAGTTTGACTAAAAATCATGTGGGGAGAGTTTTCTTGACGTTAACTGTTGCCTTTTTGATTTCAATCCCTATCTATATTATTGTTCAAATCATTGTCAGTATACTTCAGGGGGTTTTATTGAGGGTTTTAGCGGCAGATCCAACATCAGTGGGGTTTCAAATACTTTCATTGATTGTGGGATATGTTTTGGGATTAGTAAGTGGTGTATTGCTCTTACCCTTCTGGCAAGCCATTAAAGCTGTGGTTTACTATGACCTCCGCAGTCGTCGAGAAGGTTTGGGAATGCAGCTACGCTAAACTTATGAATTCTATCTGCCATGCGATTTTTTAACCGAATTACGCTGCAAACCCCAGAAAGTGTTGAACTGGAATTCACGCTTGCTGGAATCGGTAATCGAGCCTATGCCCTGTTAATTGACTATATTGTCTGGGGATTCATTCTAATTGTTTTCCTAATTACGTGGGTATTTTTATCCATTCAATTTATTGATGTTATTGAAGATGTAATCGGCAGTGAAACTCAATTAGAGCTTTGGCTGGTTTCTATCCAACTCTTAATTTCATTTTTTATCTATGTTGGTTACTTTGTTTTCTTTGAAACCTTATGGCAAGGGCAAACGCCAGGAAAGCGCTATGTGAAAATTCGCGTCATTCGCGATGATGGCAGACCTGCGAGACTCCAGCAAGCCACGTTACGGGCTTTACTACGACCCGTTGATGATTTATTTTTTCTGGGAGTATTTTTCATCGCTTTAGGAAAACGCGAAAAGCGGATTGGAGATTGGGTTGCTGGAACCGTAGTGATTCAGGAAGAACAACCCCTTACCGCCGCCAACGTTTCGGTATCGGAATCAGCCACAACTCTGGCAAATCAACTCCAGACTCAAGCTGATTTATCTCGCTTATTACCCGATGATTTTGCTGTCATTCGAGAGTATTTGCAACGGCGTGGAGGGATGACACCACAATCCCGCACGGCGTTAAGCCGACAACTGGCAAGTCAGGTGAAAGACATCATTGACCTGGAAAATGTGCCTCAAAAGGTTACGGCAAATGTCTTTCTGGAAGCCGTGTATCTAGCCTATCAGCAGCAATCTTCGACTGACTCTAGCCGTTACTCTGGATAAACTGAAAAGCAGTGATCCAGATCATTGCCAGCCAAGGGCTGAACTCAAACCAATCGCTACCGCGATCGCTCAAACTGGGAATACTCGATCGGGTACTCGTGATAGACCTGGTGATAGAGTCAGCCTTTCAATGATCACCCGATTGCGATTATCCTAAAAAGGAAGGGTGCAGGACTCTATCGAATCCAATGTCAGCAAGGAAGCGCTCATCGCTTGGCTTACAAAGCGCTTAGACCGATGCTGGGTGCTAGGATTTCATAGAGTGAATAAAGGCGTGAACATGGAGGGAATTCGTGATCCACTCAACACCGATTGATTGTTACCTTGCCGGATCACCAGCGACAATGAAGTTAGACTAATGTGCAATTTGTAGTCTCGTTGGATCAGATGGCTTTCGCTGACAACCTAGATAAAACTCTCATGACCGATATTATACTTAGTGGGCGCTACCGCGTTATTCGTCAGCTTGGGGCTGGTGGGTTTGGAACCACCTTTCTCGCAGCAGATCAACAATTACCAGGTCATCCTTGGTGTGTTGTCAAGCAACTGAAGCCAAAAACCACTGATTCGGCGATGTTGCAGACAGCAAGACGTTTATTCAATACCGAAGCTGAGGTTCTGTACAAATTAGGAAACCATGAGCAAATTCCACGACTGTTTGCTCACTTTGAAGAAAATCAAGAATTTTATTTAGTCCAAGAATTTATCGAAGGTGATAGTCTATCTAAACTCTTACCCCAGGGTAAGCCATTAAAAGAAGTAATTGTTATTCGGCTATTACAAGAGATTTTAAAGATTCTGGAATTTGTTCACCAGCATCAAGTGATTCACCGGGATCTTAAACCCGCCAATATCATCAAACGCAAATCCGATAATAAAATTGTTTTAATTGATTTTGGCGCGGTTAAACAAATCAGTACTCAACCCGTGGAAACCCATGAACCAACGGCGCTGACGATTGCCATTGGTTCAGCCGGGTATATGCCCAACGAACAATTAGCCGGAAAACCTCGCTTTAGCAGTGATATCTATGCGGTGGGAATGATTGGTCTCCAAGCATTGACCGGATCACACCCAAAACAATTGCCCCAAGACCCTGAAACCAGTGAATTTAGCTGGCGCAATCAACTCAATATCAGCCCAGGACTTGGTTATGTAATTGATAAAATGGTGCGCTATGACTTCCGTCAGCGTTACCGTTCCGTCACAGCAGTTCTAGCTGATCTGAATAATTTAAGTCATTACAATTCGGGTATCATTACATTCCCTTCAGGCAAAGGAACCCTTGGGCAACGGGGGAAAACCCCAGAGTCAAAATCGACCGATATGCCCACTAGCATGTTAAGGAAAACTAGCGGAGCAACGGGTCAGTCGGGCATGAGAAATTCTGCCCAATCGTTGACCGGAACCGGAGAAAATTCGGCAGCGACATCGCGCAAACATCCTCGAAATTCAGCCGTCAACAATCGCCCATCAGAGACAAATCTTGATAACCAAGATGCTACGGCGCAATGGGATTATGCTCCGGACGCACCAACGCAGATTATCAAGGATGAATCGCAGACGAGTCCCCGGGGAACAGTTGCGTCCAAGTCCAATCCCTCCCAATCCTTCTCTCCAGCCAAAAAACCGATTCAGTCGAATCGGCTCAATCTGCTGAAAGGGAAAAAAGCCAAATGGATAGCAGTCGTTGGCTTGCTGATTGTTGGAGTAGCGGTGACTCCTTTCTATGTGTATTGGCAACAGCGTCCGTTTTCTAATCAGGTTTCTTCTCCATCCCCAGACACCGCAAAGGATAGCGAGTCCACCCCAGAGAATCAACAGGCAAAATCTACTCTATCTCCCAATGAACCTCAACCAATCTTACCCACTCACACTGTCCTGACACCTTCACCCTTGCCGCCGATTGATTTAGCGGGAGAATTAGAGGCAAAATCGTTTATTAATTCGGTGAATAAAAGCCAACAAATTTTCTATTTACAACATGGACAATTTGCCTCTAGCTTCGAGGAGTTGGCAATTCCCTTGCAATCGCAACCTGAATCTTACCAGTATCAGATCGTCTCCGCGAATCAACAGCAGGCGCTGGTTACGGCGCAAGCCAAAAAACCGGATTTAAGGAGTTATACCGGAGCGGTGTTTGTCACTGGAGACTCAACGAGTGATCAAATTTGTCAAACGAATCAACCGTCAAAAACCCCTCCCAGTCAACCGGAAGTGGTGGAGAATACTATTCAATGTCCGGCGGGTTCTTCGTCACCATCCGAAAACAGTGATCAGTCAGAAGTAGGGGGGCAAAATTAAAATGGATGATTGAGGCGCAGAGATGTTATTTAAACTGAGAGAAAACTATCAGCATACCTCCACTCATCACCAAAGCGATCGCGGCGGGAACTAGGGGTATCCAACCCCCTTGCAGGAAAAGCACCCAGCCGCTTCCGTATAAAATAGCGATCGCGACTCCGCCTCGGATCAGAAACCCTCGTGGTGAACGAGAATTTTGGGCGAGTAGTCCGCCGATTAAAGACCAGCCGCAAATCCACAGGATCTCAATGGGTTCTGACCACCACCAGATCAGGGGTCGCTGATCTAAAACAGCACTGAGAATTTGACTGACCATCTGCGCTTGAATTTCTATTCCGGTCATGGTTTGAACGGTTCCTTGTCCTTTACTATAGGGAGTGAACCAACGATGATCGTTAAAACTGGGAGCCGTGGTGCCAATTAGAACAATACGATTTTTTACCTGTTCAGGATTGAGTTGACCATTTAGAACGTCTGTGAGCGTAATTTTCTCAGCAATCTGATTCGTGGCGCGGTAATTGAGTAAGATTTGGTGACCACTGGAATTGATCGTCGAGTAGCCGCCAGGGTTTGTATCTAAGGTTTTAAATACGGTTGAGCCAAGCTGAAGATACCCGTCGGAATTCAGGTGTGGCTTAATTCCTTGGGCGGCTAGGTAATGACTAGCAACCTGTATACTAAAAGCGTATTGATTTTGACAGGGCGAGGCGTCAGAAACCGCGAGAAGATGACGACGCAGAATATCATCGGTATCGAGGACAACATTATTAAACCCTTGTCGTTCCCCTGACACTTCCGGTGGCGGTACAACGCCAGGATTACCGTAATGACAAATAGTAAACAAGCGATCGCTCGTTTCCATGGCTTGGGCTAACTCTGGATAGTTGTCCTCTACTGGGCGATCGCGATAAATGTCTAAGCCAATGGTTTGGGGTTGATACGACTCTAATTTAGCCAGGAGTTCAGCCAAGGCGCGATCTGAGAGAGACGCACCCACTCGTTCTTCAGCGGGTTGAGCCTGAACGTCTTTTTCGGTAATCTCCACAATTAAGAGTCGTTCATCGGGTTCTTCAGGGGGTTGTAACCGCATCAGGTGATCAAAAACTTGAAGTTCCCAAGACTCCAACCCACCGCGCGATCGCACTCCTACAACCAAACCTGTCGCGATCGCGGCTGTGATCAAGAGGATGAGTATTTTCCACCACCAGGGTTGCAGGTATGGATCAAGGGTAATAATATAAACGGGGATAGGTCGGGGAATATTCTTTAACAGGCGTTCTCCGGCTTTCGTAATCTGAAGCTGTTGCTGATCCTTCACTCCATTCAGATGATCCTGAACGGCTTCATAGACGGTTTGGGAAATACAAATCCCGCCTGCTGGTGCTTCAGTTTGCAGCCGCGCCGCCACATTCACCACATTACCCATCACATCATCCTGATAGGTGTTGATAAAATTACGGGAGGGTGAAACACCGAAATCATTTTGCAAGAAAAATACTTCCCCCAGGTGGATACCAATGCGATGGCGGAGAATGTCACGCTTGGGTAAATTCGCCGCAGCGGTTTTGATGGCTTGTTGGATCGCGATCGCGCAATCGACGGCGTTTTCTGCACTATCAAAGCGGATCAACCACCCATCTCCCAACCCTTTGAGTATCTCGCCAGAAAACTGCTCACAGCATCCCCGGATTAGCTGAAAATCCCTTTGAAGAAGTGCCAAGGTATGCTTCTCATCGGCTGCCATTTTTGTCGAAAATGATTCCACATCGGTAAAAACGATGGCAAGAATCCGTTCCTTAGGACAATGTTTTTCAATCCAATCCAGATTAAACACCGATTGATAGATTGGGTTATAAACCACTAAGTTTCCCTGGTGTTTATTCACTAACCCCGATAACCGCAATTCGATATGTTCAGGACTATTTTTCGCCTCAACACTTCCCTGTTCTAAAATGATTCGATAAATCTGGAGTGATTGTTGACAACAGTGAGGTTGCCCCAACAGGCGATCGCGAATCGTTCTCAGATGTTCCGGTTCATCTTGGGCTTCCCAATTTTCAATGATCTGCGTTTGCACAAACTGTTCCACCCATCGGGGGGCTTCATTCTCAGGAATTGTGCAGAGTCCATTTTCTTGTTGGTGACAATAATTCACCAGAAGCCAACAGAATTTCTGGGTGAGAAACGGTTGACCTCCTGTCCAGTACAATACCTCTCTTAATACAGCTTGGGGACAGCTAACTCGTCCGACTAACCCTTGAATTAAAGCCGCGCTTTCGTGAACTTGAAACCCCTTCAATTCAATTGCCCGACCAATATTAAAAGGTGTCGCATGTTTGTCTTGAATTAAATCCGATGGGGTGGCGACTCCCAATAAGGCAAAGGTAAGGCGTTTGTAGTCAAATTTAGTTGCCCGTTTGTCATAACAGTTACGAATCAAGGCAAAAAAATCATCAGCCGGAAAGCTCAATCCCAAAACACTATCAATTTCATCGATAAAAATAACGATGTTTTGGGGAATCTGTGCCAGCAATACTGTTTCCAGGAATTTGCCCAAACGCTGCACCGGGGAGAGATCCTCATACTCCCGTAACCAGTTCCGTCGATTCACTTGTAAATCGAACCCACTAATTAATTCTTGGATAATTCCACCGTACCATTGCTGGGCGCTAATCTGTTGACTACCAATACCATTCAGTTCAATTTCAGCACAGGCAATTCCTTGGGATTTGAGTTTGCACATGGTACGGATTCGCAGGGAAGATTTTCCCATTTGCCGAGAATTGAGGACATAGCAATATTCCCCGGCTAATAAACCGTTATAGAGTTCAGAATCCGCTTTTCTAACCACATAAGTTGGTGCATCAGCGGGTAAGCTTCCACCAAGATGATACCGATCAGCCCTGTTGAGTTCATCCGCTCCCATTAGGCATTCGCTCCTTAATGATTGCAGAAATATTGACGATATAAATCACAGCGGGGTTCGACTTTATTTCCCGACCGTTTGACTAAACCTATACTATGAAGTTGATAGGCTTGCATGGGTTCAAGTTGTACAGGCGTTTTAGTCGTAACAACAGTTTTAAACGCCTCTGCTAGTTGAGGATGAGACTGTAAATACAACCAATTTTCTCGCAAATGACTAGCATAAATTCCTGCGTCCGTTGGCGCAGTGGCTAAGAGTTGTTCAAGGGTCATGTTGGGGTCATTTTTTAAGTGCGTAAAGGCGCGTTCGACTAAATAAGGGTGTCCTCCGATCATGTTGATTAAGGGTTGAAGGTAACTCAAATCGGGATTGAGTCCATAGTTTTGGGCAAACTCTTGTATCTGCTCTAAGGTAAAGTCAGCAAGTTCAATGGGTAAGCCAACATTAAATGGTGATTGATTAATATTGAGGCGAATGTAAACATCAGTGGAATGGACGATAATTAAGCGCAATAGTTGCCACCGTTTGCGACTTCTAGCTTTTTCATACCAGGAACGCAGGAGTCCAAAAAAGTCTTCATAAATTTCGGGATAGGCGAAGAGTAAATGGACATCATCTAAGCACAAAGCGATGGGATTATTCCCTGAAGCTAAGAGATAGTCTTCAAAGTAAGTAGTACAACTGACTTTAGACCCCATATCCTCTTCATCCCAATACTCATCTAAGGCATTGGGTAAACCGAGTTCACGCGAGAGATTAATACAAAACCAGCGCAAGAATTTATCCAGATGAGTGAAATGAATCTTACTATCAGCTAGCTTAAAGCTTAAACTTGCGGTGCGGTAGCCTTGAGTTGCCAATTCAGCTAATACCCGATTCACGAGTAAAGTTTTGCCCATTAAACTGGGCGCTTTAACCCGCACTAATGCTCCCGTTTGTAAGAGGGTTTGATAACAGGTGGTTTCCAGGGGAGAACGTTCTACATAATAGTCAGGGGCGAATGATTTGGGCGGTTTTTGCTGAGAAAGACAATGGGTTGAAGATTGCCAACTTGAATTCAAAGAAGCATCGGAAAAGTGCTGCTGTTTCCAATGTCGTTCCAATACTTGCTTAAAGTTATTTTTTTTCACTTTCTCTCCTAAAGCTTTGGTCAAGAGTCTCCACAGCTTCGGGGCAACATCTTGACTAATATAGCTGGTGGAATATTGATGTTTAGCAGCAATTTCATCATAGTCCTGACGTTGCCATGCTCCTTTGAGGACAATGACTTCTACATCAGTTAAGCTGCGGTGAGCGCTGCGGGATATGGCTTGGTTCGCCATTTGAATGGCGTCATCGATATCAAATGTCATTGGTATGGATGCTCAAACTAACCTATTTATCTTATCTTAGTAAATACGAATACACCCTGAGATGAAGTGAGATTTTGCGAAAATTACACAAGCCAATAAACCTGAATTTTCCTGAATTATTCCGATGGATTTGAACGGCAATTTTGTCGGGTAATACTGGCTGTGTAATCGTTAAATCATCACTATCCAATAGCTCGGTTTTGCCGCCTGTAGAAAGGTGACACCACGTCTCTACATTTTCGACATTTTGGCTGGGAATGCCGTTGGCGAGACTCTGGCAGCCCGAATAGAGTCATAGAGAGTTTCTAGTTTAACCATAGCAAACTGACGATATTTTTTACATATTGATACAATTATCAGGGAAGCACTGACAGAATTTAAAAGGTAATATTTGATACAATTAGGGTTCAGCTAGTTGATGAGAATGGCTCAACCTTTTTAGGGTAAAGGAGTTTCAGGATTGTGGGGTAGGATAGCGATCGGGTTTCTCACCATTAAGCTAATCGTTACATTGAGTTGTAAAATTTAATACTTATCAGGATACAAGTACGATAAAATTATCCCTAATATTTACGAAAATCAACCTCAACTTTCCCGAACACCCTGAATTTTCCTGAATTTTCAAGTCCTGAATTTTCCCGATTTATTTGGGGTAATTGTCATCGATAATGAAAACCGAAAAGGGAAGGCAAAGCCAACAAATTCACTCAGCAACCCCTTCCTAACTACTAAAAAAGGAGAATTGGTACACAGATGAGACTTAGCATTTGGAATTCATACACTCCTGATACTTCTTTACTGTTATATCCGGCGTATTCAGGATTTTTGCTAAATAGTTTTAGTCGCTCTTCTCGCTCTGAATCTTCTTTCTCACAATCTTCTTTCTCACAATCTTTTCCCTTTCTCTGTAATTTTGGTTTTCCTTGTTTTTCTATTCCAGATCCGGAACCCCCCCCTCGTCGCCACTTTCTTAATAACGGACTAAATTGGCTTCCAGAATCAGACAATTTCAGAAATAGCATTCTCACATTTTTCAATCAGGAAAATCAAAATGAACTAGAAGAGGAAGCTCCAATCACAGATATTGTCATCCCGATGTATCTTCATCTTTATCAATTGTTTGAACCCAATTTATTTTGGGGTTCAACTCCCCATCTTCCCTTATATCATATTTGGAGTAACTATTTAGTGTATTTAGAATAGGGGAAATTATCACAGAAAACGTGACGGGTGCATCTATAATTAAATATTGCGGCAAAAATATTGTCTGGGTGAGAAGTTCCAGGAAAGCCCTTTAAATTATTCCCGGCTTTCCTACTCAAATAACTGCCCTACCGATAATAAAACTACGTTCTATCCTCTAAGCTGTCATGCATTTAAATTGGGTATTAGTAGCGAGCAAGATGCTCGCACTACAAGGCTTTCGCCGTTATTGATATTAAAGTTTAAATGCCGAACAGCTTAGTATCATTACAAACAGAGACATGAACATTTTCCAATTTAGGCTTATCCCTCGATGCCAACCCGTACTAGCAATAGGTATTATCCTTAGTCTAATGACTCATCTTTCCCCAGCCATGGCACAGGTTGAGTCGTCGAATACTATCTTTGAGCCAATATCGATTCCCTCTCTTTTGCCCAATTTACCCGGTGATGATGGTAATGGTACTCCTACAACTGACAATGGCACCGGTACTCGTGGTGACTGCGAATACACCGAAGGAGATCTTTTCCTCACTCGCATGGCGGGTGGTAAGAATTTCCAGTTAACCGTGAGTGAATATCCCACCTTTTGGGTTTATGTCCCCTACGGTTCAGACAAAGTATCCTCTGGAGAATTTTCTATTCAACATGGGGAAGATGATATTTATCGTACCACCTTTAAACTGCCAGCCACACCAGGAATTGTCAGTGTCACGATTCCCAAGACAGAAAAGCCGTTAGAAATAGGTAAAACCTATCGCTGGTATTTTGAAATAAGTTGTCCCCGTTCAACACAATCCCCGCAATCAGCAACTCGACTGGCACCAGCATCGCTAACCGGGTTTGTGCGACGAGTTCCCCAATTTCCTGAACTTGAGGCGGAATTAAGTCAAACTCAAAATCCCCTAGAACGGGTTGCTGCTTACGCCCGTCATGACGTTTGGTATGATATGCTCACGGAATTAGCTCAATTACGCTTGGAATACCCTAACGATTCGACATTGAAAAGTATCTGGCTAGAACTCTTAGGGGATGAACGCATTGGGTTAAAAGAAATTGAGCAAGAACCCATTGTTGGTAGTGTGATACCGAGCGATGTTATAACCAATTCCCAATCAGAATAAACGGTGCCCAGTGATAGGGGCGTAGGTAATCTTTGTCGGGATTATCTGGATACTCGGTTAAAAACGCAATTTGAGTTTGCCGCAGAGCTTCAGCTTTACTCAGTTGAGGCTCTTTTAACTGTTGATAAAACCGTTGCATAAATTCGGCAGTGGATGCATCATTAACTTGCCACAATGTCGCCAATGTGCTGCGGGCACCTGCTCGCACGGCAATTCCGGCTAATCCTAATGCGGCACGCTTATCCCCAGTTGCGGTTTCGCAAGCACTCAAAACCAGTAATTCAATAGCGCTGGTATGATTGGGTTCATTGGTGCGTAATAAACTATCTAAATCCTGAACATTAATCCGCCCACTCCAGTCTAAGAGAAAGGTTTGTTGAGGATTAGAACTAAATTTGCCGTGAGTGGCAATGTGTACCAGATTAAAGGATGCCATATTAATCTGATTGCGGATATTTTCTTTAACAAAGTCCTGATTTTCTAGAATTTGATTCAGGGTGATTTGCTGTTGGATTCCGGCTAACTCATTAGCTACATTGTCTAGAGTAGAAAATCCCTCTTGCTCAAAGCTAGGTGCATTCGTCGTTCCCGCAATCAACCCTCGGAAATTCTCGCGGCTGAGGGGTTTGGGTTCTAGGAGTTGTAAACCGGGCGTTAACGCCACTGCATATCGCTCAATTAAATACTTTTCTCCGTCATAGAGAGTAGAGGGCGGAACATTGCGTAAGGAACCATCGAGGACAAATACTAAGGTTTTAACGGTGGGGTTATCTGAGTTGGCGGGATCTAAATCAGCTTCAAAGGGACGAATTAACCAATCGTAAAGTTGTGCCGCATCCTGTTTAATTTCACTGATGCTCGTACTGCGCTTGGTTAAATCCAGGCGCAATTGTTCCACAGCTTGATCAACTTGAGCTTCTGAGATACCTTGATGAGCATAGTGACGTAGGTTATCTTGTCCAGGTAATTTGAGAATTACATCCAAGTGATTAGGTAATATAATTGGATAAACAATCGCGGCTTGGGGATCGACGTTATCAATATCCACGGCTGCTGGTGCGGCACAAGCATCGCGAAAGAAGTTATCCAGTTCAGCCAGTTGTAGGGCTTCCATGATATTACGGGCTTGGCTCAGATTAGCTTTGCTGGGAGTGGGAGAACCCAGAAGTAAATCAACAAATTGACGATAAACGGGTTCTACTGCTTCTCGGAACGAGAACTGAATTTCGGGATTGAGGGCGACTAAATCACCACGTAAATTGTTTAACGTCTTAACAGCTTGAGTATAATAAGTAATCGCGTCTGGATTAACAGGTAGATTTTGAGAATTATCTTGGCTTTGTGCTTGCAGTAATCGCCCCATTTGCCATTGCCATTGATAGGCGATATCGGGGGCGTTCATCTGTTGAGCAATCAGAAGTGCTTTTTCAGTCACAGTTTTGGCATTTGTCCAGTCTTGGGTTTTTTCATAGAACTTACCTAAAGTACCTAAACTATAAGATATCGCCCGTTGGTCTGCTAAACGTTCAGCCTGTTGAATCGCTGTATTTAGGATTGCCACTATATCATCAGAGCTTTGCTTCTGTACCATTAAATCGGACATTTTGAGCAAACTTTCAGCAAAATTAACATGGGCATAGACAGAAGCACGACTAGCCGATAAATCTGATAATCCGGCTGCGATTGAGGATAATAATCCTTGATCCGGTGACAGGGATTCAGTCTCGATCACTAAACTCAATTGATTAAGTTGTGCTTGAATGCGGGTTATAGGAATCGTGGATTTCATCGCCGCCTGTTGATAGTAAGTCAAGGCAGCTTGGGTATAGTCTTTGGCGGCGGGTTCCTGAAACACTTGGGCGCGTTGGGCTAAGGTTCGCTCTGTATTGGCTAAACTCAATAATATCTGACTCTCTTTTTCGGATAAGGCTAAGGTTCGAGTTAACGCCAAACTTTGGGTGAGCATATCCTGAGACTTTTCTAAATCTCCCCCTTGTCGCAAAAGATTGCCAAAATTTTGCAAGCCTGCTGCTTTAACAGGTGAATCGTCTAACGCGAAAAGGGCTTGTTCCAGCCGCAGATAAAGCTGTGCCGTGCGCCGATAGAATCCCAGGGATTGCATTGCCTCGGCTTGATTAATTTTGCTGCCAATCGCACCCACAGGATCATCGGCTTGCTGATAAAAGGTTTCTGCCTCTTCCCAGGTCGCTAATGCGGCTTCAGCGTTACCTGTGGCTAATTGGAGACGCCCTTGAGCATTTAATACTTGAGCGCGAACAATTGGATTCACCTGCGGTACAGTGTCGAGTAACGATAAACTGGTTTGAATCGTTTGTTCAGCCGCTTGCCATTGTCCCAGTTTCTGATAGGTTAATGACAGCAGGCTTAAGACTTGGGCTTGCTGGAGGGGATTCCCAGTTTCGGCGTACCCCTGTGCTGCTTGTTGCAAAACCTGTATACCTGCGGCAAACTGTCCAGCATTGTAATGATTTTTACCCACTTGTACTAAGGCTAGATTGTCCGTGGCGACAGGGAGTTCTGCCCGTACCTGGGGTACTATATGGATACCCAGACTTAAGCTTAACCCCACCAGAGCCAAGAGGAGCGATCGCGCCGTTCGTGTTCGTAGTAGGCACTTGAGTGCCATAAGCGCTGAAGCGCTGACTATAAACCTTGAAGCGATCGCGCCGTTCTTAGTAGGCACTTGAGTGCCATAAGCGCTAAAGCGCTGACTACAAACCTGAGCGATCGCGCGATTCAAGAAAGGCGTAAATTTACCCATTTGGCTCACCCATTAAACGTCCGAGGAACACCGACATTTGATATTTTATTTCCATGTAAGGATACTGGATATTTCATATCATCAAACCTTCTATATTGATGTTCGTTCGTAGTAGGCACAAAGCGTGCCACAAGCGCTTCAGCGCTTACGACAAACACCTCAGGCAATTGTAGGGTGCGTTAGCGGAGCGTAACGCACCTTGTATAGCGGTGCAGATATCCTACCCGCTTCCATCTTGAAAAGCTTCCTACATTTTAGGAAGCAAGATGCACCAAAACTCCAACCCCTTTCAATTGATAAATAGTCGGACAAAAGTCAAGTTAACGGTTAAAATTAGACAACAGGCAACAGGCAAAAAGACTCAAGGTATAAAGGGAGGTTACAAAGGCGGATTGGGTATCACGAACCATTTAACTATTGACAGGGGAACGATGGCGAACCCGTTGCGTGAGGGGTCACAACTGTTGGTTCTGTCGTAAGAATAATTGTACCATTGGCATCTTTAAACCAACCTTGAGCTTCGACAAATTTATTTGGCTTATTTCCTGTAACGTCTTGGCGACTGTTCCGGTTAGATTGCTGCATCTCCGTTGATTCCTCCACAGTACTTATCCGCCAATCTTCCCAAGCCGCATCAGCATTAAGTATCTGATTCGGAGGCGTAGGCAAACCGCCACGTCCAGTTACGATAAATTCACTTCCCTGTGCAGCAGCACAAAGATTTTGTTCAACCAGCCGCGTCACGTCTACAAGTTCTGCGGGTAACTCTACCAGTCCCTGAGACGGGTCTAGTTCTAACAAAATTAGGATAGGAATACGACTCAGTTCAGGAGACGTTTGTGAAATGGCAGTAACATCATTAGATTGCAAGTTCATGGGATCTAATTCACTAGGCTCCTTCGTACCCAGTAAAGCTTCTAGCTCTTCGCGGCTGCGAATGACTAGATTAAACAAACCTTGAGTCGTGATAGTAACGTTACCCCCCTGTCCTTCAAAAGCGTTGGCAGTAATATCGCTGTTTTCATTAGGAACAGCAACGATGAAAACAGCTTCAATTATAATGTTGCCGCCATTTCCCCTTTCTTCATCCTTACCAGCATTTGTCGAGATGCGACTGTCACGTCGCAACAATAACAGGTCATCAAGAGTAAGCACAATATTACCACCTGTGTTAGCATCAGTGTCTGCCAAAAGACCAGCATTAGTATCCAGGATAAGAGAATCGGCTTCAAGGCTAATATTTCCTCCTGTTCCAATACCTTCACTTTCAACAGTGATTTGCCCTCTATCCCGAACCACTACTGTTCTCGAATCAATCATGATACTGCCGCCATTGCCACTGGAGTTTTCTCCTGTCTCAGCCAGCACTCCACTGCCATCTCCAGAGATGGTTAAACTGTCTTCCACCTGCAATAAAATGTCTCCAGCATCCCCCTCGCCAAACGTACCACTTGCAATAATTCCGCCACCATCGAGTTGCACTTGAGCGGCGTTAATTTCTATAATTCCCGCCTTTCCCCTCCTAATGGTATCTGCTGTAATTTCTGCCTGATTTTGCACCATCAGTAAGGGCGTATCAATCCTCAGATTACCCGCATCGCCTTCCCCTGCTGTTTGGGATGTTAAACGGCTCTCGCCCATCAGTTGCACCGACTCTGAGGCAAATACTTTTATATCCCCTCCATCACCTGTGCTGTCACGGGAACTGCTACTAGCAATTACAGCGCCGTCTTTCATCTCAAGTACAGGGGTGTTAATCGTTATATCTCCTCCATTCCCCTCATCCAATCGAGCATCCGTTCTCAGACCACTGGAAATTGGAGTACCATCAACTGTAACGCTGCCACTGACTTTTACCGACTCCGAGGCATTCACTACTATATTGCCCGCATTGCCTTGAGCAAAAGTAGCAGTGACAATCTGAGATCCATCCCTTAGCTGTAGCACAGGTGTTGTAACTATCACATCTCCTCCGTCTCCGGTTGCATAGTTGTTTGCAAAAAAGCCACTTTCCAAACCACTAGCTTGCACTCTTTCGGAGGCATTCACCACAATATTTCCGCCCTTACCTGTACCAAAAGAACCAGAAAAAAGTCGAGAAAAGTTAGTTAGGGTAATTTCCTTACCCCAGACTTGAATATCACCCCCACCTTCACCCGCCGTAGTGACAAAAGCGCCATTGGTCAAGGCTATATCCCCTCGCGGTATTTCTGAGGGAAAATTCAACGAGAGGCTATCGCCATCAACAGTCAGTCCTACTGTTCCTGAACCCGCAACGGCGGCTAATTCCAATCGACCTTCTATTGCAGCCAATCCTCCAAAGTTAAATTGTCCATCAATGAGGATATCTCCACCCACTAGCAGCAGACTCTGACCATCAGGGACTTTCAATCCCAATAGAGGGAATAATGGGGTAAATCCGGCAAATGCAACTGAGCGCGATTCAATTCTCCCTAGTGTGATTTGATTAAACAGAAACGCCGAAGGATTCACTGTCAGTAATGGCGAAGGAGCCTCTAACTGTGTGGTACTAAAAAACCCCTGTTCCCCAAACTGAATACCATTGGCTGTCGTTGCGACAAACGAACCGTTAACATCTAGCTTGGCACTCTCGCCAAAAATAATCCCATTGGGATTAATCAAAAACAGATTTGCCCCACCATTGACACCCAATGTCCCCAGAATATCCGAAGCGTCATTTCCCCTTACCCGACTAAAAATGTTTTCAATGCCTTGGGGAGAATCAAAATAGACACTTTGTCCTTCCCCAATATCAAATTGTTCAAAACTGTGGAATCGGTTCGCGCCACGAGTCGCTCCCGCCTCAATCAGAAAATCAGCTAGAGTTCCGTCAAGGAGTGGAGCATTAGGGGTACGAACCGATTGTTCGTCTCCCCAGGCTTCATCGGGGATAATCTGGGCAACAGTGCTGCTACCCCAAGCCAGCCAGACACAACTGGTGAGCGCTACACTGCCTACTCTGGTGTATCCTGCCAGCTTTGAACAACTTTTGCGGCTCAATCTGCCCAACATCTCCCGTATTCCCCTGGACTCTACCTCTCCAGCTTCCTCACTTTCCGATGCCTGTACCAGCAACGGATGAGTTTTTTGTGCCATATTTCCCACCTTTTTCCCTTAGTCGGGTTAAGCGATTAGCTGGTTAGAAATTATACTCCTAAATTTGTTTCAATAGTTGTATGTGTCGCCAAGTCTCTTAACTATTAAGCGTACTCTTACAAGACTATACAAATATTAACCATTTTTATTTGAAAACTGTATAAAATTACACTACTTATTGTTTAATTTACACTTACCAACAATTGAATTAATTATCGCTAACCTTATTAGCTTGCTAATGAGACTTTTTTCAATTCCCTTCTACAATTTATCTTTATCCACTACTGAGGGGGGCTTGACGCTTGATATAGTACACTTGAACTAAAAAAGTTTAATTTAAAGTGCGATCGCGCTATCATGGATACTCATAAGCTGTAATGCATTTAAATTGGGTATTAGTAGCGAGCAAGATGCTCGCACTACGGCAAGGATCTCGCAATTCTTGACATTATGGTTTAAATGCCGAACAGCTTACCAAGTTGCGTTCTATCATGTCTAGGAAGAGCGAAGATCGTCTACAATCAAAGTCCCCCTTTTTAAGGGGGATTTAGGGGATCGACAATGTACCGCATAGCAGAGCAAACTGCTGTAAGTCGGTGCGTTACGCTGCGCTAACGCACCCTACAAATTCACCCTACAAATGACTTTCCACTTCAGCCACCATCAACAGCGTTTTTAACACTGAATCGGGATTCAAACTGATCGAATCAATCCCCTCCTCCACTAAAAACTGGGCAAACTCTGGATAATCGCTAGGCGCTTGACCGCAAATACCAATCTTACGCCCACACTCTTTCGCCGTTTGTATCGCCAACTTCACCATCCGTTTCACACCGCGATTTCGTTCGTCAAAAATATGCGCCACTAACGCTGAATCTCGGTCTAATCCTAACGTCAATTGGGTCAAATCATTTGACCCAATGGAAAACCCATCAAACACTTCAGCAAACTCATCCGCCTCCATCACATTACTCGGTAACTCACACATCACATACACCTGCAACCCATTTACCCCACGGGGTAAACCATTTTTCGCCATCTCTGCTACCACCTGACGCCCCTCATCTGGCGTGCGACAGAAGGGAATCATCGGAATTACATTAGTTAATCCCATCTCATCCCTTACCCGCTGTATCGCCTGACATTCCAACGCGAAGGCTTCCCGATACTTCGGATCACAATACCGCGACGCCCCTCGCCACCCCAACATGGGATTATCTTCTTTGGGTTCAAAACTCTGACCGCCTAAAAGGTTCGCGTATTCATTACTCTTAAAATCCGACATCCGCACAATTACAGGCTTGGGATAAAACGCCGCTGCAATAATCCCCACTCCACGCGCCAATTTATCGACAAAGAACTGGGGTTTATCGGCATAATTCTTCGTTTTCTGGGTAATTTTCGCTTTCACTGATTCATCCCGCAATTGATGATAATGAATCAACGCCAGAGGATGAACTTCAATATGATTGGCAATAATAAACTCCAACCGTGCTAAACCCACACCATCACAGGGAATTGCGGCTAAACCAAAAGCCTGATCTGGATTACCTACATTCATTAAAATTTGGGTTCGGGTGCGGGGTAAATTATTTAAAGGAGTTTCTTGCACTTCAAAAGGCAATAATCCATCATAAACTCGTCCTTCATCCCCCTCTGCACAGGAAATTGTCACCCCTTGACCCGTGGTTAATACCTCGGTTGCATTCCCACAGCCGACAATTGCCGGAATTCCCATTTCTCGCGCAATAATTGCCGCATGGCAAGTACGTCCCCCTTGGTTGGTGACAATGGCGCTGGCTTTTTTCATAATCGGTTCCCAGTCGGGATCAGTGCGGTTAGTTACTAATACTTCTCCCGGCTCAAACAGATGAATGTGAGACGCATCCATAATAATATGGGTGATTCCTTGACCAATCGCTGCACCCACACTACGTCCCGTAACTAATACTTCGCTGCGTTGATTCAACTGATAGGTTTTGAGAACTTGTGCTGATTTCTGGGATTGTACGGTTTCCGGACGCGCCTGGACAATAAATAAATCCCCGGTTATGCCATCTTTTGCCCATTCAATATCCATGGGAGTATAGAGTCCCCGCAGTTGAGAATAATGGTCTTCAATTTGTACCGCCCAACGCGCTAATTGTAAGACTTCTTCGTCTTTAAGACAGAATTTCTTTTGATCACAGGGGGCGACTCGCACGTTGCGCGTCAGTCTGGAACCCCCTTCGTCATAGATCATTTCAATTTCTTTGGTTCCCAGGCGTTTCTCCAGAATCGGGCGACATCCCTGTTTTAATGTCGGTTTAAAGACCACGTATTCATCGGGATTAACCGCACCTTGAACCACCGTTTCGCCCAAGCCATAAGCAGCGGTAATTAAGGCGGTATTTTTGAACCCGGTTTCGGGGTCAATGGAAAACATCACCCCGGAACAGGCTAAATCAGATCGCACCATTTTCTGAATTCCCACCGAAAGCGCCACATCAAAGTGGTCAAATCCGTTATGTTCCCGATAAGCAATGGCGCGGTTAGTGAACAGGGAGGCGAAGCATTTATGAGTAAATTCCAGCACGCCTTTGAAACTATTTACATTTAAGTAGGTTTCCTGTTGACCTGCAAAACTCGCATCTGGCAAGTCTTCCGCCGTCGCCGAGGAACGAACCGCCACATCCGTTCCCTCTCCATAGCGATCGCACAATTCCTGATAGGCTGCCCGAATGGCTTGGGTCAGTTCTAGGGGAAACTCCATGCTGAGGATTAACTGTCGCGCTTTTTTCCCATGCTGTTGCAGATTACTCACATCATCTACATTCAAATCTGCAAACAGGTGGCGCAGTTTGACTTCTAAATCGGCGCTTTCGATAAAGTAACGATAAGCATACGCCGTAATCGCAAACCCAGTAGGTACATTGATTCCCTGGGGAGTGAGTTGTCCAATCATTTCACCCAGAGAGGAATTTTTGCCCCCGACAAAGGGTAGGTCATCCAGTCGGATTTGATCAAACCAGAGGATCAATGATTGATCTTTAGGGACTGGAGTAGATGTCTGAGGGGTTGAGGCTAACATAACTTTTTTTCTTAACCGTATAATTTAAGTGTAGCTTTATAAAATATTTGGGGTCACTAATAGGTTACGAAAAATTAACAGAAATGTTCGTCATTTGTCATTTGTCATTCGTCCTTTGTTGATTAGGAAATCCCTTCCCCATCTCCCCCATCTTCCCCAGCTTCCAGACGTGCCATGGCACGTCTCTACATTGCTTCCCCAGCCGCCCTCAACCCAAAATGCTTCCAAAAAAGTAAAAGATTGGCTGCTTATGTGTAGCCAATCTCGTCCAACATGTATTACAATTTCTCTTTCGACTGAATCTTAATTCACGGGTTCATCTACATTCACGGGTTCAAAACAGCTCCAGATAGCCTCTGGAGCTTTTTCTGTCGTGCTATCATAACAGATTTTTTTCAAAAATGGGGATTTTGCCTTTCGTGTCATAATTTTTGCACAGAGCGTCAGCGTGCATCAATATGGGCAAACTCTTAGCAAGACGTTACCAACTCATTAAAGTCCTGGATACCGATGAATTGGGTCGCACTTATTTAGTGGTAGATATTCACTCTCCCCAGCATCCTAAATGCGTGGTCAAGCAAATTCGACTTCCGCCGAACTCCTCTCCAACTCGGTCATCTATTCTCAGCCGTCTGGAAAAAACCTCAGAATTGCTGAAAAAGCTGGGTCAACATGACCAAATTCCCCGATTGATCACCTCGTTTGCCCAAATAAATCAGTTTTATCTCGTTCAAGAGTTTATTCGCGGTCATCCTTTAACTGACGAACTCATACCCGGTGATCCGCTGACCGAAAATCATGTAATTAGCCTGTTAAACGAACTCCTCAACCTCTTAGTGTTTGTCCATAAACAGGGCGCAGTTTTGGGAAACCTCAAACCTTCCACAATTATCCGCCGCCAAGGAGATGACAAATTAGTGCTAACAACCTGGGGAATTATCCACCAACTGAGTCCCCAAATCGCCCAATCATTCCACCAATCCGCCCCCAATCCGCGTCATCCGACTTCTGTTAATCGATTCCCCCAACCATTTCCCGAACCCCTCCACGTTAATCGTGACTTGTACGCCTTGGGAATCATCGCCATTCAAGCGATGACTGGATTATCCGTCAGCGAGTTAGCAGAACTCAAACAAGTGAACAATGGTCAACGTGCAACCATCCCTTGGCAAGCTTACACCCAAGTTAGCCCAGAGTTAGCCGCGATTCTGGAGAAAATGGTGCATTCTGATCGCCAGTATCGTTATCACCACGCTAAAACAGTGCTAGCGGATCTCAGTCGTATCCCGGAGAGGAACACTGTTACTCAATTTTCTCTACCCTCGTTACCGGATATCAATCCTGCGATCGCGACAATTACCTATCCCAGTCGTCAGTTTAAACCCTGGGTTATCCTCACGGCGATCGGATTGGTGGGAATCACGGCGTTAGTTCTGGCGTATACCCTGCGCCTCCCGCAACGCCTAATGGCGCAATACTTTCTCCATCAAGGAAAAATCCAAGCACAAGCCCAGCAATCTGAGGCGGCGATTGACTACTATACTCAAGCGATTACCTATCAGCCGCAAAATGCGACAGCTTACTATTATCGGGGAAAGATTTACGCGAATCAGGGAAAAACTCAGTCCGCCTTGGCTGATTTGACTCAGGCGATTCAACTCAATCCCCAACATGCTGACGCCTATTATCAACGAGGAAATCTGCGCTTTGAATTAGGCGATCGCCAAGGGGCTAAAGCTGATTATACTCAAGTTTTGCAACGTGACCCGAATTTTACCCCAGCCTGGGTGAATCGAGGTCAAATCCACGCCGACTTAGGAGATGAACAAGCTGCCATTGACGATTATACCCAAGCCATTCAACTTAAACCCAATCTGGTCACGGCTTACTGGAAACGCTGTCGTTCTCGTTCTAATTTAGGTAATCAAAAGGGTGCGATTGACGACTGTACCACCGCGATTAATTTACGACCCAATAATGCCCTAGCTTATCAAAACCGTGGTTTAGCCCGTCAGCGTCGAGGAGATAGTCGCGGGGCGATAACGGATTATACAGTAGCGATTCAATTGAATCCAGAGGCGGCAGAATCTTACTATAACCGAGGAGTAGCCCGTCAGGAAATTGAAGATACTCTAGGTGCGATCGCGGATTACACCCAAGCGATTGAACGAAATCCTGATTATGCTTTAGCTTACTACGAAAGAGGGTTAGCCCAAGCCCAATCGGGAAATCGGTTAGCCGCGATCAACGATTTACAGCAAGCGGCTCAACTTTGCCGTGATCTAGGTAAACTGGATTGTTATGAAGCGGCGCAGTCTCAACTGTCTAGAGTGACTCCCTCGCCAAACTAAGTGTGATCCTTTTAAAGGTTTTTATTATTTTGGATAGAAACTATAATCAATGGTTGTAGGGGCGAGTCGCTGCATATCGTAGGCGGCGTGAGAATTAAGGTATCTCGACTCGCCCTCATCTAATGTATGCGGTGTCAGATAATTATTGATACCCTACGGTCTTATCCGACAATTAAAAACACCGGGCGGTGTTGACCTGGAATTGTCGAGATTGTTGCCATTTATGATTAAAATATCGCGGTTTTTGTCCAGGGCGACCCGATACAATTAAGGGTTGGGTGATGCCAATTGAGTACGGCGGGTCGCCCCTACAGTCCTGCTTCCCTTAACCCAACCGTATTGCCTTTCACCCTGACATAGCCCGGTGTAGATTAAATCTTTACAATACAGACCAAAACAGTAGTACAATTGTAGATTGTGTCCTTATTCAAAGTTGTTTATGCCGAAACTGAAAAGCCGTAAAGCAGCCGCCAAACGTTTTCGACCCACAGGAAGCGGTAAAATTAGACGACGCAAGGCGTTTAAGAGCCACTTACTGGAGCGCAAAAACTCAGGACGGAAGCGGCGTCTGTCGAAACTGAACTTGGTCAATGAACGGGATGCCGAGAATGTGCGTCTGATGCTTCCCTATTTTTAGACTGCTTTAGACAAATCACCATCTAGCTCATATCAATTAGGAACAATGGCAAGAGTAAAACGCGGTAACGTCGCCCGTAAACGACGCAAGAAAGTTCTCAAGCTGGCGAAAGGATATCGGGGTTCTCACTCCAAACTCTTCCGTACAGCAAATCAACAGGTGATGAAAGCACTGCGGAACGCTTATCGCGATCGCCGCAAGCGTAAGCGGGATTTTCGCCGCCTCTGGATTACTCGGATTAATGCCGCCGCTCGTCAGAATGGCATAAGCTACAGTCAGCTTATGGGTCAGATGAAAAAGGCGAATATTCAGATCAATCGCAAGATGTTGGCACAATTAGCTGTGTTAGATCCCGCCAGCTTTCAAAAGGTTGTAGAACTTGCTAGCCAAGGCGCAAAGTAAGTTCAGAGTGTGTCTGATTGAGATCGCAGGGGGGGCAATGTAGGGACGTGCCATGGCACGTCTGGGAGCAGGGGGAGATGAGGGCGGGTTTTGAACCAACGTTATCATCAATAATAGTGAAACGAAAGTTCCTAAACCCGCCCCTACAAACCAGGTTATCTCGAGTGTTGCGAAGGTTTCCCCAATCACCCATCACCAATCCCTAATCCCAGATAGATGATCGCCCAAAGATTGTTTAATGTCAGTGTGGCACTTGGATTGATGGGGGTGGCTGTTTTTCAACCCCCATCCGCTTATCCGGCTGAATTAGCAGAAATTGAGCAACGGGGTCAATTAATCGTTGCGGTAAAAGATAATGTGCGTCCCTTGGGCTTTCGTGATGCGACGGGAAGGCTACAAGGACTAGAAATTGATATTGCCCGACGATTGGCTACCGAATTGCTGGGAAGTCCAGAGGCTGTGGTTTTGCAGCCAGTGACGAATCGCGATCGCTTGAGTGTGGTAGTTGAGGATCGGGTTGATATTGCGATCGCTAGAGTAACGATAACCGACTCCCGCGCCCGCTTGGTTGATTTCAGTATCCCCTATTATTTGGATGGTGCAGGGATTATCACGAACGATGCCTCAATTAATCTATTGAGTGATTTAGATAACCAAACCATCGCGGTTCTCAAGGGTTCGAGTACAATCCCAGTAATCAAGTATGCTTTACCCGATGCCCAATTGGTTGGGGTTGATTCCTACCAAGAAGCGCTATCTTTGCTAGAGGCGGGAGAAGCCAACGCCTTTGCTGCTGATCAGACGGTTCTGACTGGATGGGTGCAGCAATACCCAGAATATCGATTGCTCCCCTATCGCTTATCTGGTGCAGCTTTGGCAGTGGTAATGCCTAAAGGATTGCAGTATACTGAACTACGACAACAAGTCAATCAGGCGATCGAACGTTGGCACGCCGAAGGGTGGTTAGCTGAACGTGCTGCCGCTTGGGGTTTACCATGATAAAAGATTGAAACCCGTCCCGTATAAGTTGCACAGGATTATGGATGAAACCCTGCCACAAATTTATCTAATCATATTGTTAGTCCTGCTTGGCGTTGCAGCTTTGGCAGTAATTCGCCAAGTATTCAAAACCCGTAAAATCGAAAGCACCCTCTCCAAGCTGGAGCAAAAGCTGCAAAAAGAGCGAGGGTCAGTCCAAGACTACTACGAGTTGGGTAGTATCTATCTGGACAAAAAACTCTTTGCTCAAGCCGTTATTCTGTTCCAAAAAGCGCTGAAAGCTCCAGATGCTGATGAAACTAACCTAGCTCCGGTTCATAATGCTCTCGGTTTTGCCTACTTTGCCCAGGATCAGTACGATATTGCCATTCGCCAGTATAAGGAAGCCTTAAAACTAGAGCCAGATTATGTGACAGCTTTCAATAACTTAGGTCACGTTTACGAGCGCAAGCAGTTAACTGCTCAAGCGTTGGAGGCGTATGAAACAGCGCTCAAGCATGAACCGAAGAATGATACGGCGAAGCGGCGAGCTGAATCCCTCCGCAAGCGGCTAGTGCCATCGAGCTAACTTTTCTGCGGCTTAAACCTACATAACATAGATCCTGTAGAGACGTTGCAGGCAACGTCTCTACAGGTTGACAGGCTATCGCTGACCAATGTAGTGCAGAAGAACTACACAGTTTCCTACCTCACTCAGCTAGTTTTAGAACAACATTTACATAATTATTCATCATTGTTAACATAAAGTAACAAAGATAATCAATTAAGGGCAGGATTAGTTCGCGATGGGATTTCTGAGTGATTTATTTGGGTTAAAGAGCAAGTACGTCGATGAGGAGACAGACGAAGCCGAACAAGCAGCAGAAGCCCAAAAGCGGCGAGCCTACTTCTTGGAGCCAGACGACGCCAAGACCTTCGGTGATATTAACTATATGCGATCGCCCAAATCTGTGAAGAAGCGGTTTGCGAAGAAAAAAGACAACCTAGGGGAGGGCTTACAGCAGGAGGTCGAAACCTCGGCTTTTGGGCAAGTTATCCGTTCCAACAAGCAAATCAGCGCCACTCCTGAACCGCTACCAACTCCTCAAAACCCGCCAGTGAGTGAGTCACAGCCAAACAGTTTTGAGCGCCGCCGCGCTGATTCTAGCGATTCCAGCATGGATATGTTCCGCAAAATGGCTCGTGACATGAAAAAGTCGTGAGTCCCCATCGCTTACAGCATATTGATGGTTGATGAAGTATAGCAACCGCCATAGCGGTTAGGACACAACATTTATGTAGAGACGCGCCATAGCACGTCTCGACAATGGTGCTGCTATATCTCACTGATGCGTCTGTTGTAAAAATTCAGCAAAAGTGCGAAATGTACGTTGCAACAAAGCAACAAAGAACAAATAACGAATGACAAATTATTGATATCCCGCCGCCTGTAGCGCAAATAACCGCGCATAACGTCCGCCAAGCTGCACCAATTCCTCATGAGTTCCCTGTTCAATGATTTCTCCCCCCGCCATCACCACAATCTTATCTGCCATGCGTACTGTGGAGAAGCGATGAGAAATCAACACCACCATTTGATTCTGGGTAATCGTGCGGAAATGGTCAAAGACTCGCACCTCCGCCTCTGCATCCATGGCGGCTGTGGGTTCATCTAAGACTAAAATATCTGCACCAGTTCGCATAAAAGCGCGAGATAGGGCGATTTTCTGCCATTGACCCCCAGAGAGTTCCTGTCCCCCTTTAAACCATCGTCCTAACTGGGTGCTAAATCCGTCTGGCATTAATTCAATAAAGGGTTTCGCCATGCCTTTCTCTGCGGCATTTTCCCAGCGATTTTCGTCTTGCAAATAGTCTACATCCCCGACGCCAACATTCTCGCCTACGGTAAATTGATAGCGGACAAAGTTCTGGAATATTACCCCAATCCGGCGGCGTAGGGTATCAAGTTTCCAGTCCTGTAAATCTAACCCATCTAAGAGAATGCGCCCGGAATCGGGTGTATAGAGACGAGTTAAGAGTTTAATTAATGTTGTCTTTCCTGACCCATTTTCGCCGACAATGGCTAACTTTTCTCCTGGTTTCAGGTGCAGGTCAACCCCTTTTAGTGCCGGGGTTTGACTTCCGGGATAGGTAAAAAATACAGTCTCAAACCGAATCCCATCTCCCGGTTTTATCCCCTGAGTGGCT
This sequence comes from Coleofasciculus sp. B1-GNL1-01, assembly GCF_040220235.1. Taxonomy (NCBI): domain Bacteria; kingdom Bacillati; phylum Cyanobacteriota; class Cyanophyceae; order Coleofasciculales; family Coleofasciculaceae; genus Coleofasciculus; species Coleofasciculus sp. B1-GNL1-01. Next base: position 115,641 of record NZ_JAVJTO010000017.1, on the reverse strand, counting down.
GTCCCCTGAGATTGGGGAACCTCTTGTTCCAGAAATTCGTAGAGGTTGGAAATATAGAGGTTATCTTCATACATCCCGCCAATTGAGGTGAGTATGGCGGAAAAGGTAGATTGTCCTTGGCGAAATACGGTCAAATACATGGTCATGTCGCCCAAGGAAATTCGACCAAAGATGGTTTCGATGACAATCCACGCATACGCCCCATAAAATGTCAGCGTACTCAGCAAGCCTAACAAATAACCCCAAAATCCCCGCCGAATGGTCAAATCTCTATCTTCTCGGTAAAGGCGTCTGAAAGTATTGCGGTAGCGTTGTAGCATGGTTGCGCCAAGCTGGTATAGCTGAATTTCCTTGGCGTAATCTTCTCTGGCAATTAAGGTTTCTAAGTAATGCTGCTGGCGGGTTTCTGGGGAACGCCACCGGAATAAGCGAAAGGCGACGCCAGCAAAGCGAGTTTCGGCGATAAAGGGCGGAATTGCAGCAATAATTAATATTGCCACCGCCCAGGTTGAGAATTGCAGCAGTAGTCCGCCAAAGGTGAGTAGCGACAAACTATCCCGAACCAGTCCAAAGGTTCGCGTCACTAGCGCCAGAGGACGACTAGAAGCTTCTCGCCGCGCCTGAGTCATTTTGTCGTAAAATTCGGAGTCCTCGAAGTGGGGTAAGTCTAAGGTTAAGGCTTTTTCTAGAATTAACACATTGACCCGTTGGGCTAATAATACCCGCAATAGCGACTGGCAAACCGTTTGACCGCGCTGACTTCCTGCTAGTAGCATTACTGCGATCGCTTCTAATCCGACATAGCCTAACGCCAGCCACCGATGGGCGGCTACCCCTGACTGAGACGCCAATACCACGGTATCGACAATCAATTTGCCCAAATATGCGATCGCAGCAGGTAATAATCCCGCAATAACAGTTAAAATCGCTAGCACCAGGGTTAGTCTGTGACTGGTTGTCCACACTAACTTCAAGGCGCGTCCACTATAACGGAATACTGAAAGCGATTGACGAATATTTCGGATTAGAAATCTCAGCGAGTAGCGTTTCTTGCGTCGGTTCATTGTTTCTGGTAGACATTTTCCAGCACTACTACGCAGTGTAGATCCTGATCCATTGTAGGGACGGGTTTAGCCACAATCGTAGGGGCGGGTTTAGGTTTAGGGACTGTCGCGGGTTTAGGGACTGTAGGGGCGGGTTTAGGGACTGTAGGGGCGGGTTTAGGGACTAAGGTCAGCTATTGTTGAAATAACGGAACAACAAAACCCGCCCTCCCCACCGATAAATGAACAACAAAACCCGCCCTCCCCACCGATAAATGAACAACAAAACCCGCCCTCCTCACCAATAAATGGACAACAGAACCCGCCCTCCTCACCAATAAATGGACAACAGAACCCACCCTCTTCACCAATAAATAAACAACAAAATTCCCCCTATTCGCCAATAAATAAGCAACATAACCTACCTTTATTCATACTTATAAATTGCTGTTATCGGCAATAAATATAGATATAAAAAAAACATCGTTTACTGATAAAAGTTAATATGATTAGCGATTACCTTTAAAAGTTCATCAGTTGTAAAAGGTTTTGCGAGATAACCATTTGCCCCAAACTGCTGCCCTCGGTTTCTAACAGTTTGGCTTTTTTCTGCTGAAATAAAGATAAAGGGTATAGTTCTAGTCCTTGAATATTGACGTAAAGCTTTGAGAACTTCATAGCCATCTAACTTTGGCATCCGAATATCGCACAAAATCAAATCAGGGACTAACTCTTTGGCTAAGAGTAAGCCCCTGCCAGAATCCCCCGTACCAATTGCCTGATACCCTTTTTCCTGTAAGACATTAAGGATAATGTCCCGCAAAATTTCTTCATCTTCAATGACTAAAATTGCAGCATCGTGTGTCACAGTTTTTCTCAAACGACCGTCTTATACAAAATCTATTAGGTTTTGGGGGGTTTAGCTTGACCAATACCCAAAGATTCCTTACTATGTTTCAACTGCTTCCAGAGTGACTGTACTTGCTGATAGGCTCGTTCAGAGGAAATCTTGCCGCCAGTTTCTAGGGCAGAAATATAGGACACCTTCTGGGCAAACTCTTGCAAGTTGGCATTAAAGGCTAGATCCTCTGGGGTAAACTTGCCGTAATAGCGGCATCTAGGGTAAAGAAAGTTTTGTTTACTGACCTGTGCGGAATCGGATGATGTGGACTGTGCCATATCTTACCTCCTGTCTCATAATCTCTTACTTTCCATTATATTAACAAATACTTAACCTTGCCTTAACTATAAGTTAACTAAATGTTATATAATGTTTCGATTTGAGTTATGAACATAGGGATGAGGAAAGGAAATAGGGAATAGGCAATAGGGAATAGGCAATAGGGAATAGAGACCGGGGAACAAATTATGTCGCTTGCTTCTCGCTTCCTTGAGTATGACAAATGACAAAAGACGAATCACCTATGAACATTAGAATCATAACGTTTAATATCCGTTACGATAAGCCTGATCCAGATAACCAAGATTGGAGAATTCGGCGTGATGCGATCGCGGCGCTGATTCAGGAGTATCATCCGGATATTATTGGCACCCAAGAAGGAAAAGCCCACCAGCTACTTGACTTACATCGCCGTCTCCCTAATTATCAAAGTATTGGGGGCGATCGCACGGGGACAGGGACAGGAGAACATTGTGCGATTTTCTATAACCAAGACCGTCTTAAATGCCTGGATAATGGCGATTTTTACTTAAGCGATACGCCTGATAGTGCTGGGAGTATCAGTCCTGAGTGGGGAAATCCTGCACCGCGAATGGCAACTTGGGCAGTCTTTAGCGTAGCGCAGGTGTCTAAAACGATTACCTGTTTTAATACCCATCTGGATTATACCAGTGCCAAAGCACGGGAACTGGGGGCAAGGCTGATCCGCGATCGCATGATTCACTGCAATCCTGACACAACCTATCTCTTCCTTACAGGTGATTTTAACGCTGAACCCGATAGCTTGCCACGGGAAATCTTATCTCAGTCATCAGCGAATTCTATGACTCTCCATGATGCCTTGGCGGGTGTTGAATTGGAAAAACAGCAGAGTATTCATGGGTTTACAGGTGAAGCGTTTGCGGCTGTTGATACGATTTATTACGATAGTCGCCTGAGACGAGAAACTGTGACGGTTGATAATAGGAAATGGCAAGGAATTTTTCCCTCTGATCATTTCCCAGTTATTGCGAATTTTGGGGATGATTAGATGTAGGGGTGTGGGAACCAAAGGGGTTTGGAAACCAAACCCCTACTCGGTGGGGTAACGTTTCTACAAACGTGCCATCTCATCCAAAGGATTGGGACGAGGATTGAAGGGACGATTTTGGGGTACTACGGTGAAATAAGGATTGAGGAACTCTTCCTCCACCCAACCTGAATGGTAATTCAGCTTAGTGGTCGTCTCTGTTAATTCCAATACTTCCAGATCACCCCGCAAGGCGTTCATATTGGCAGGCTTTTCCCCTGTCCATTGATCCTGATCGGATACAATTCCCAGAGGTCCACCACCAAAGAAATTTAGGGCGACTTGATCAAAACCGCGCACAAAGCGATCGCCATTCCAATGCCATTCGTGTCCCGCCCAGTATAGAGGCGGTTGCCAGGGACGAGGTTGCCATGATGACCCATATTTCTCAGACCAAGAACTCGTCCCCTCGTCTAAGGTGACGGTAAAGCCATCCTCATACCGAACTTCATACCGCCCTTTTTGGGTTTGGTAGTCCAACGGAGACCACCATAACACCTCTACCGTGTCTCCCACCTGATCCGCCTCCAGAGTAACGGCTGGAGTTTCTGCTAACAAACGGGGGTAAATCGGCAATCCCTGACTCGGCAGTTTCGCCTTTGCTGCAAATCGCCAACACGACCAATTTCCACGATTATCTGCCCTTTGCCAACGAACCTGGCAAACCCCGTTTCCGGTTCCCACCCAGAGGCGATCGCCTTCTAAGTGTAGTTGATCAGGAATTGCCCCAATAATTGGACTATTGCGGACGGTGTAGGAGGTAATGGTTCCGGATTTGAGACTAGGGGGAGAAGGACGATAGGCGACTAATCCCATTCCAGATAAATAGGGATTCCCTTCACCACTGATTTGAGTTCCCAGCCAAAAGACTGGATTGCTAGGATCTCCGGCGATGACAAAATCAGTAATTTGTTGCCCTTGAATTTCTTCAGGTTGAATCACCACCAACTTATTCATGTCGGGATTGTAACCCACCATCGTGGCAATACCACTAAATCCTTCCCCTTGTTCCGATGCGACTGACCAAAATAGGCGATCGGCATAACTGAGGGCGGAGGTAATTCGCGGAACTCCCAAGGAAAATCCGACTTCAGCCTGCCTTACCTGGTCTAAGGTATAGAGGGAGTGACGTTGGGGTTGTTCGCTATTGGGAGTAATCAGTTCAAAGACAACTGTTTCGGGTTCAATTCCTTGGGCTTCATTGCCAAAGGGATTCGGTTCGAGAATGACGCGATATTGATAAGGTTTTCCGTTAAGTTTAATAGTTTGATAGGGGGGGTTCTGGAGATTTTCTGAGTATTGTTCAGGATTATTAGCTGTCTGGACTTCATCGGCTAACGTTCCCGGTTCTACTGTCCAAGTGCGATCAAATCGGCAAAAGACAATATCATACTGCTGCGTCTGGAAGGTAATCGTATCAGCATCTGTAATAATATCGCGAATGTGATAGTCAAATTGCCGATACAGTCCCTGATCATTAGCCGACGCGATCGGTACGGGTTCAGTTTGGCTAGGGCAATTAGCGGGATTCCTGATGGCTTGAGAGGAAATGTTCACCGGGGCGGTGCAACTCTGGAGTAATCCGATAATCGCAAAAATAGGTAAGATAGGTTTCATAGAAAAAATACCAGAACTATTATTCCTTAAGACGAATTTTAGGGATTAACGTTCCTTTTTGTCATTGGTCATTGGTCATTTGTCTTCCTCGCGAAGTTTCAATCAAACTACGTCACGAGACAGGAAATGGGCAACCTATTTGTAGGGTGCGTTAGCGAAGCGTAACGCACCTTTACCCTACTTAGTCTTAATCGCTACTTGGTTCAATTTGCCCCGATAAAAGCCATTTCATTTATAATTACGGAGAAAATTGCCCCACTCCACCGCCAGAGGAATTTCGGTAAACGGAACCTGAACTGTGGATTCTGGGAGGAGAAACTCTAGTGCGATCGCGCGTCCTTTTTTGGGTGGATTCTCTAAGCCAACATCTTGCCCATCAACGACCAGTTTAATGCTTTGGACATCATTTAGAGAAAAGGTTTCTAAATCCACCGGACCCGAACGAGTCGGTTTTCCCCAGGTCAGATTTTTTTCCTTTTGTCCCAGTACGGCATAAATATCATATTTTGCTCGTTCAAATTGTTCTGCCCATACACGATACGCCTCAACTTTTTGATATTCATTCCAACCTGACCAGGCTAACCAAATAAAGACAGCGAGTAAGGGTAACCAAAGTAAACCACGTTCCATTTTATTTTTGTTCTATATTTTACAAACTCTGTCACTTAATCGGGGCAGTTTTAGTCGCATTTGGATGAAGTCATAGATGATAATAGTGAAACCCGCCCCTACATTATCCACTAAGCTGTTATGCATTTAAATTGGGTATTAGTAGCTAGCAATATGCTTGCAATACGACAAGGATTGCGCCATTATTGACATTAAAGTTTATATGCCGAGCAGCTTACTATACTAAGTCTAACTCCTTTAATGCCTTTTCTAACGCGGCTGTTTCAAAGTTGAGCGTCAGCGCCCCATGAAAATTGGGTTTTACGGTAATGTCATCTATCGTATAAACATTGACAAAGCCAAATTGTCTCGCTTTAATCTTACTCTTGCGCGGAATCACATCTACATATTTTTTTAGATAACCTTTACTGACATTGACTGTTACATCAATCCGATGATAATTCCCGACATTGACAAAGCCAAACATCTTGACATCGACTTGTGATTCTTCTTCATTTAGTTTTTCTTGTAATATAAATGCCCCTGTTTCCACCAATTCTTCCAGTTGATCTAGATCTGCCAAGTTTTTCTTATAGACTGCCAATAACTGGGCAATTGTGCCATCGTCCTGATTTTTAAGGATGAGTTCGAGATTCACGCCCAATTTTTCTTCTTTTACCGTTCCCTTCAGGAAGGCGATCGCGTTATTTTTGAGTCCCGTTTTATCCGGATTATTCCCTTGAGCATCTCGGTGGGTTTGTTGGCTGTTATCCAGTAAGTTAAATTTAACAAACAGTTGATCAATTCCTAAGATTTGCTTTTGAATCGCCACCAATAGCGTGGAACGAAGGTTAGAGCGTAATTCGCCAATCGGATCAACTAACCACCACACTTTGCGAATGGGCGAAAATCGGGGTAAATGTTTGCCCCGACGCCAGTAGTATTTTAACGTCTGGTAAGGTAGATAGCGATCCAAAACTGCCATCTGCCAGTAGGGAATTTGGATCAACAGTTTGCCTGATTCAAAGGTGACTTGATAGCGTAGATTAGATTCGACTTGAATCTCAACGTCATAAAGATGAAAAATACTGGTATGCTGACCGAGTACCCCGATGTGAAAATCTCGGAGAAAATAGACAACGGCATCAAGTTGCTGTAAGATTTGTTTTTTGATGGGATTAAGTGGTAAGTTATCACCGAGTTTTAAGGAAACGTGATAGGCTTCCTCTAGAGGACGGACTTGGCTTGACGGAATCTGCCTGCGGTTCAATGATTCACTAACTGCCTGGTTTTGATGGTGTAAGGCATCAGCGGTGTGGCTGGTAAACTCTTCCAGAAAAGTGGTATGGGCGGGGTTGTTTGGGGAGAAAGGTTTGGTCATGATGCAAGAGCCGTCAACAATGGTGTTATGATTCGTGTTGCTCAAGATTGAGTTTAGCGTAGTGGCTCGGCACAGCTCAAATTGTGGGATAGATTGGGTTCGTAGTAGGGGAACTTTAGCCCTCTCTAGCTATGCGTTAAAGCACTAAAGTGCTTACTACAAGCAAAGTCCTATTTTAGCTGTGTCAGTCCGCCATCGTGGGTTGAGCGAAGTCGAAACCCACCAGCCTTAATTCTGTGATATTCGTTCTAAGTTTTCTCGCGTCACATCAGCCCAATAGTCATCCTGATACTCTATAAATATGTCTAAGGCTGTCTGTAAATTCACCCTCGCTTCGGTGTAGTTTTCCTGGGCTTCTGCTAGTAATCCTAATTGTCCATAAGTGCGAGCTTGAGAATAGCGATCGCCAAATTCAATATAAATATCGAGAGCCTGGTGATAGTATTGCTTTGCCTGCTCATACTCCCGTAACTCTTCGGCAACCATTCCTAACTCGTGATAGGTGTCAGCTTGTTCGTAGCGATCACCAAATTCAATACAAATATCCAGAGCCTGGTGATAGTATTGCTTTGCCTGCTCATACTCCCGTAACTCTTTGGCAACCATTCCTAACTGGTGATAGGTGCCAGCTTGAGAATAGCGATCGCTAAATTCAATTTTAATATCTAGAACCTGGTGATAGTATTGCTTTGCCTGCTCATACTCCCCTAACTCTTCGGCAACCCTTCCTAACTGGTGATAGGTTTTGGCTTGATTGTAGTGCTCGCTAAATTTAATAAAAATATCCAGAGCCTGGTGATAGTATTGCTTTGCCTGCTCATACTCCCTTAACTGTAGAGCAACATTTCCTAACCCGTGATAGGTGCGAGCTTGAGAGAAGCGATCGCTAAATTCAATGTAAAGTTGAGCATCAAAAGACAAGCCGTGTTTGCGGAGTTCAAATTCGACTTGCTTAATCACAATTAAATATAAATCCGTGTAGCGAACATCATTAATATCGGTTTCCTCATTAACTTCCAGATAGATAACATAATAATCATCCCGCCAGCGCTGTTGAATCCGTTTCAATTCCGTACTTTTGCCACAGCCACGATGTCCAGTGAACAGAATCGTGGTATTGTCTCCAGGTTCTTGGAAGTCTAGGATAGTGCTAACGCTATCAACAGCAGAGGATTTCCGCACCGGGGATAAATCGACATAATAGCGCTCCATTTCTGCGGGTTCCAGGGGCGCTAAATCACAGGCTTTAAACGCAGATTTCAGGGTATTGGCGCGGGGATAATCAGATTGAGTCATCAGAGTTGAGAAAATAGCGATCGCCTGAATCCTGATTATAGTTGAGACGAGTCACCGATTAAGGGGTGTGGGGTGTGGGGAATCTGTGCCACGACGCTCTAAGCGTCCTCCATCACAATGGATTAGGGTCATTGGTGTCAACTTAAGGTGAATCCCCTCATCCCCTAACCCCTTCTCCCACCGTGGGGAGAAGGGGAACCGGACTCTCTTGCTCCCCTCTCCCGTCCAAAAAAAGCGAAGCATCCTTTGGCTTCCCCCTTTTTAAGAACCAGTAGATTATACTTGTTCCCTATTCCCCATTCCCCATTCCCTCTCCCCTGAGATTAATGTCAAACTCAGATCATTCCCCAACCCATATCGTCAACCTTAACCCTGCTCAGATTCAGGCGATGCAAACTCACGCCGAAAACACCTACCCAGAAGAATGTTGTGGATTATTAGTCGGTCATATTAAGGGAGACGTAAAAACCCTAGTGGAAGTCATCCCCACAAAAAACGCTTGGGATACTCAGGCGGCTGAAGCCTTTCAAGGGGTAAACGGTTCAGCGCGTCAGTCAGGGACGAAACGGAATCAGTTTAGCATTGCCCCAGAGGTGATGTTGAAGGTTCAGAAGCAGGCACGCGATCGCGAATTAGATATCATTGGGATCTATCACTCTCATCCTGACCATCCAGCCATTCCCTCAGAATTTGATCGGGCGATCGCATGGCAGCGTTATTCGTATATTATAATTTCCGTTCAACAGGGTATAGCTTCTGACCTCAGAAGCTGGACTCTTGATCCCCATCACCAGTTTCAGCCTGAAGAAATTATCACGGTAAAGGAACCGGGGAAAGGGGGAGCTGAGGGAGCAATGTAGAGACGTGCCATGGCGCGTCTGGGAGCTGGGGAAGCTGAGTAAGCTGGGGAGGTTAACTCACGCACCATGCCATGCCCTTGAACGAAGCTAAGGGTCACGCGCCATGCCCTCGAATACAGTGAAGGGTCAAAACTTCCCCAATCGCGAATCGCTAATCATACCAAATTGCCATGTTAAATCCCAATCTGGAAGAAATCCAGCTAACCAAAGAAGAATACGAACGATATTCTCGACACCTAATCTTGCCGGAAGTTGGACTAGAGGGACAAAAACGCCTCAAAGCGGCGAGTGTTCTCTGTATCGGTACCGGAGGACTCGGTTCACCCCTCTTACTGTACTTAGCCGCCGCAGGTATCGGACGTATCGGAATCGTAGATTTTGATATCGTTGATAGTTCCAACTTACAACGTCAGGTAATTCACGGGACATCCTGGGTAGGGAAACCGAAAATTCAATCGGCAAAAACCCGGATTCTAGAGATTAACCCCTATTGTCAAGTTGATCTCTACGAAACCCGTCTGACATCCGAGAATGCGCTGGATATCGTGAAACCTTATGATGTTGTTGTCGATGGAACCGATAACTTTCCCACCCGTTACCTCGTCAATGACGCCTGTGTAATCCTGGGTAAACCTAATGTCTACGGTTCCATCTTGCGGTTTGAAGGACAAGCCAGCGTCTTTAACTACGAAGATGGACCCAATTACCGCGACTTGTTCCCCGAACCCCCACCTCCTGGAATGGTTCCTTCCTGTGCTGAAGGTGGCGTTTTAGGCATTTTGCCCGGAATTATTGGACTCATCCAAGCCACGGAAGCCGTTAAAATTATCCTGGGTAAGGGAACAACCCTCAGCGGACGGTTGTTACTGTACAATGCCCTGGATATGAAATTCCGGGAACTGAAACTGCGACCCAATCCAGTACGCCCAGTTATCGAAAAATTAGTAGACTACGAACAATTCTGTGGCATTCCCCAAGCAAAAGAACAGGAGGCGCAACGGTTAATGGCAATTCAAGAAATGACCGTTCAAGAACTCAAGCAATTGTTGGATAGTGGAACCAAGGATTTTGTCCTCGTTGATGTCCGCAATCCCAATGAATACGAGATTGCTAACATTCCCGGTGCTGTTTTAGTCCCATTACCGGATATTGAACAGGGTTCAGGTGTCGAAAAAGTTAAGCAACTCCTGAATGGTCACCGCTTAATTGCCCATTGTAAGATGGGAGGACGTTCGGCTAAAGCCTTGGGTATTCTCAAAGAATCCGGAATCGAAGGAATCAATGTCAAAGGAGGCATTACCGCTTGGAGTCGGGAAATTGACCCATCAGTACCGGAGTATTAAACATTAGTGTCAACTTAAGCTGAAAGGTAAGGGGAGATGGGGGAGATGGGGGAGCTGGGGGAGCTGGGGGAGATGGGGGAGCTGGGGGAGCTGGGGAAACATGGGGGATAGGGGATTGGGTGAAATAAAATAGTCGGAAAAGCCTGAATTTTCTAAGTAGGTTGGTGAAAATAAACTCAACCTTATGAAGTTATGTTAACAAGCATCAAACCCTTACATAAACGAATGACGTAGCTTGCTTCTCGCGAAAGCGAGTATGACGAATGACGTAGCTTGCTTCTCGCGAAAGCGAGTTCCCCACCGTTAACTTTAATTGTCCCTACCTACTTAAGACAGAATGAGTTTAGTCGAATTATTGGTATTTTCCCAAAGTTAAGTTGTTCGTCATTTAAAGGTTATTGTCAATCCCAGCAAAATTATTGTAGTGCGTTAAGCGAAGCCATGCCGCAGGCTTTGCATCTTGCTCACAACTAATACGATTAATTTATTAAGGGCTTGCTGCATAAAATCCCAGCCTTTATAGTTGTGCTACTACTCCTCAACTCTTGACGAATGACAAATAACGAATATTCATGCTGAGAAAAAATAAACTGGTTCTACGGGTAACATTAGCCCTAATTGTTATCCTGATGAGTGGGAGTGTCATCGCCTATTCTCTGTTCGTACAACACAATCTCTGGCTGGCAAAAGCACCAGTGGGGGCAAAACTCGTTCCTCAAGATACCCTGATCACAGCCTTAGTGTCTACAGATAGCGGTAAATGGCGGCAATTGGAGCGATATGGTACACCCAACACTCTAGCGGCGTTCGTCAGACAACTTGCCCAACTCGAGGAAAGCCTGCTAACGGAAAATGGCTACGACTACGAGGATGATATCCAGCCGTGGTTGGATGAAACGGTGATGATTGCCTATCAGGGGGATAGTACATCTGCACCAGAAACGGAATCAGAGCAAATGTCCCCTGTCACGCTACCGTTTATCAAACTCCCCGACTTAATCATCTTACCCATTAATAACCCCGCCCAAGCTAAAGAAATTGTGGCTAAAACCACGTCTCAGAAAGTGACTCAGTTTGGCGAGAGAACCTATCGCGGGGTTGAGATTCGCGAAACCCAAAAGCCTAATAGCCAAAACTATTCGGTTACTGTTTTGGAACGGTTTGTCGTGGTTACGTCAAATCCCCAAACCATGGAACAAGTGATTGACACCTATAAAGGGGTGAAATCTGTGGCATCTACGCCGGGATATATCGAGGCTTTAGCAACAATTGACACCACCCAGGCGTTTGCTCAAGTGTACTTAAACCTACCCACATTTACCGCCACCGCCGCCGCCAACTCCGCGCGATCGCTCCCGCCGGAACAGTTGGCTCAAAGGCAACCCCAGCAAGGGCTGGTGACGAGTATTTCCTTGGAGTCAGATGGGATACGGTTTCGCGGCATGTCTTGGCTGAAACCGAATAGCCAAAACGCCTATCCCATCGAAAATACCAGTAGTCGTTTACCCAGACGCCTCCCTGCCAATACCCGATTAATGCTGAGTGGTAGTAATTTCGCCCAATTGTGGAAGAGTTACGCCCAAAACGCCCCCTCTAATCCCCTGATCCCCATTCCTCCCACGAATCTGAGTGCCGGAATACAGACAACTCTGGGCGTAGATGTACCAGAGGATTTATTACCCTGGATGGCAGGGGAATGGGTAATCGCCCTGATTCCCGCGACTGAGGATTTGCTCACCCCCCCAGAAAACCAGCCGCCACCCATGCTAGGCGCAGGTATCACCGTAATGATTCTATCGAGCGATCGCGCGGCTACAGAAAAAGCATTCCAGCAGCTTGATCAAGTGATGGAAACTCGCTATCAGTTGACGGTGGAAAACACCCAACTTAATAATCAACCAGTGGTACGGTGGACATCTCCCCTAGGAGGCATTACCGCTACCCACGGCTGGTTAGAAGGAAATATCGCATTTCTCACCTTCGGCGCACCCATTGCTGATGCCATTGTTCCTCAACCCCAAGCCCCCTTGACTCAAACACCACTGTTTCAGCAAATCGTACCCACCAAACCCAGTCCCCACAATGGTCAAGTTTTCATTGAGGTTGAGCGTCTCTTAAATCGAGATAATTTAAATTTGCCTCAACTTCCCTCTCAACTTGATGAGATGATGCAGGCAATCCGCGCGATCGGTTTGACGACAGCCGTCGAAGATCAGCGAAATACACGCTTTGACTTATTTGTCAAGCTAAAAACGATACTACCGTCCAATCCAGTTCCGGTTCCTTCTTCTCCGATACCCTCCCCTTGATTCGGGGGAGATGGGGGAGATGAGGAAGTTAACTCAAAACTCTACCTTACCTGTTCCCTATTGCCTAAGCTGTTCGGCATTTAAACCTTAATGTCAATAATGGCTCTCATCCTTGTAGTGCGAGGTAGTGCGAGCATCTTGCTCGCTACCCATTCCCAATTTAAATGCATGACAGCCTATTCCCCATTCCCCATTCCCCATTCCCTGACAAATGACAAATGACTAATAATCCAAAAAATCGTTATCATTATCTTTTTCGCCTCTCGTCGAGGGCATCAATCCCGATAGGATAATAGAAACGCGGCAATTCATGTCGAAACGATCAAGTCGAGAAGCGCATTTATGGATTTAGTTTCACTCCAAAACAGCTTAGATAATATTTCATTTGCAGTTCTCCTAGTCACCATGCTCCTGTATTGGGTTGGTGCAGCCTTCAAGAACATCCCCTATCTGCCCACCTTAGGCGGAACGGGTATGATCATCGCCAACCTGTGTATTGCAGCCTTACTCGGTGCCCGTTGGCTAAGTGCTGGATATTTCCCATTAAGTAATCTCTATGAATCCCTATTTTTCTTAGCCTGGGGCATCACCGCGATGCATCTGGTAGCCGAGAAAATGAGCGCGAGTCGTTGGGTGGGCGTGGTTACATCTCCAGTTGCCATGGGGATTACCGCCTTTGCCGCCCTGTCACTACCATCTGATATGCAACAGGCGGAACCGTTAGTTCCGGCGCTGAAATCCAACTGGTTGATGATGCACGTCAGCGTGATGATGCTCAGTTACGCCACATTAATGGTGGGATCACTGTTAGCGATCGCCTTTTTAGTGGTGACTCGGGGTCAAAATGTTGAACTGCGAGGGAGTTCCGTGGGTACAGGTGGCTTTCGCCGTAAACAAGACTCCACAGGGACGGCTTCCTATCAGCTTAAACGGAATCAGGATAACCTCCAGCCCCAGGGTGGCGATAATGGAGCAATGGCAATGAGTTGGCAAGACACCTCAGGTTCGACAAGTACAGCCGTTCTAGATGCTGTTACCTCCACACCTGAATTGGCTAGCCTTCCCACCCTTTCTCCCCAACGCCTCAACTTAGCAGATACGTTAGATAATATTAGCTATCGGATTATCGGGCTAGGATTTCCATTGCTGACAATTGGCATTATTGCTGGTGCAGTTTGGGCAAATGAGGCATGGGGTTCCTATTGGAGTTGGGACCCAAAAGAAACCTGGGCATTAATTACCTGGCTAGTCTTTGCCGCGTACCTTCATGCTCGCATTACCCGAGGGTGGCAAGGACGCCGACCAGCAATTTTAGCGGCAACAGGATTTGTTGTAGTCTGGATTTGTTATCTTGGGGTGAATCTATTGGGTAAAGGATTGCATTCCTACGGCTGGTTCTTCTAGGACTTCCAGGACTGATCAAGGCGACGACCAAATCGCTTACTCCTAGTGATCCAGGTGATCCAGGGAATGACCCAATTTGTACATCATGATTAAGCACAAAAGTAGAACGTTAATCGGGGAAAATGGGCGTAGATAATCAGTTTGAGCCACTCGCTAGTGGTGAAGTCTTATCCGTTGACGAATCAGCGCAAATCTTAATTGGGCATCGTACCTTTCGAGTAAGCGAATTGGCGGACGCGATCAAAACGCAGCTTGAGCATGGGTTGAGTGAATGGACTCAAGACAAAAATGCCTGGTTTAGTGACGAGGGTATCTCCTGTGAAGTCTTGCGATTTAGTTCCGGTGGCTGGCAAAAAGGCAAGGTGAGAATCAATCTGGAATTTTGTCCTCAGGTGGCTGAGGAGGAGACACCATTAGAACCTATCAGTGGAGACACTGAGACTGAGGATGAGTTGGCTGAGGAAGAGTCCTCAATCAGCATGGATGAGGACTTTGATGTAGAACAGCCGTCGATGAGTCTGGATGAGGCGGATCATGAGTATGAATTATCTGCTGAGGATCAACAGCAAGACAGCCTCGGTGACTTCATGGATGAGGCGCCAAGCTTTTCTATGGAGGGGCTAGAAGAAGAGGAGCCACCTGTTAGCTTTGAAAGCGACTTCGATGAACTCTCTACTGAGGAGGAGGAAGAGCCATCCGTCAGCTTTGAGAGCGACTTTGAGGAAATGTCTCCCGGTGAGCAGGAAGAGCCACTTGTCAGCTTTGAGAGTGATTTAGATGAAATGCCTCCCGGTGAGGAGGAAGAGTCACCCGTCAGCTTTGGTGATGACTTCGATGAACTCTCTGTCGAGGAGGAGGAAGAGTCACCCGTCAGCTTTGAGAGTGACTTCGATGAACTCTCTGTCGAGGAGGAGGAAGATAAATCAGCTAGCTTTGATGATGAATTTGATGAACTCTCCAGCAGCATCGAAGAAGAGTTGGAGATGGAAGAGGAAAGCACCAGCAACGACGAGGAGTTGCTAGATTTGGGATCGATTGCCACAGAAAGTGACGAAGAACTCGATTTTGATGAAACCTCTGCTAGTGATGACGATGAGTTTGATTTAGGTGATTTTTCCTCCTTAGAGGAAGAGGAAGAGGAGGATAATGAGACAGACTCCCTTCTCGATGATGTTTGGCAAGAAATGAGTCAAGAAGGTTGGCAAAGTAATCAGTAACGTTCAGTAGGTTGGTGGAAATGAGGGAGCAGGGGGAGTTTGGGAAGCTGGGGAAGCGGGGAAAGCGGGGGAAGCGGGGGACGATGGAGCCGTTATGATTTTAGCTCAAAACTCTACACCACCCTTTTCTCTATTCGCTCACGAATGACAAATGACAAATGACGAATGTCTCAACGTTCAGATTGGACGCTACTTCACGCCCGTCTTCATCAAACGCTACGGCAAAGGCAGCTATTAGCGCCAAGTCGTCCTGTTTTGGTGGCGGTATCGGGGGGACAAGATTCCCTCTGTTTAATGAAACTGCTTTTAGATTTGCAGCCGAAGTGGAAATGGCAATTAGCGATCGCCCATTGTGATCACCGTTGGCTTGCTGATCAAGGGTTGGCGGCTCACATTGAACAGGTGGCTCAGAGTTGGGCGATTCCTTTTTATCTGGAAGTTGCGGATCAAGTGACTAAAAGTGAGGGAACGGCTCGACAATGGCGTTATCAGGCACTCGGTAAGATTGCCCAAACCTATCAATTTCAATATGTAGTCACGGCTCACACTCAGAGCGATCGCGCGGAAACGGTTTTGTATAATCTGATTCGAGGGACGGGGGTTGATGGTCTCCAATCCCTGACCTGGCAACGTCCTCTAGTAGCCGGGGTACAGCTTGTACGCCCATTACTGAACGTTACCCGTGGGGAAACGGGGGAGTTTGTGGAGCAACAGCACCTCCCGGTTTGGTTGGATGCCTATAATCAAGACCTCCGCTATGCTCGTAATCGCATTCGCCAAGAGGTACTGCCTTATCTCAAAACTCATTTTAATCCGAGGGTGGAAACTGCTCTGGGTCATACAGCGGAACTGTTACGGGCTGATGTTGAGTATTTAGAGACAGCGGCGCGATCGCTACGAGAACAAGCTATGGGTTCTACGAGTGAGCATGAACCCACTACGACGCTTAAACTCAATCGCGTAGTCTTGCGACAAGCTGATCTCGCCCTACAACGTCGTGCGATTCGGCAGTTTCTGACGATTGTCCAACCGACGGCTGCCAATTTTGAGCAAATTGAAGCAATTACCGCTTTAATTAACGCACCCAATCGCTCTCGCACCTCATCCTTTCCCGGAGGGGCAAGCGCTCAAGTCGAAGGGGATTGGATTATTTGGCGAAATAGTCAAGGGGACTAAGCTGTCACGCTTTCTCTACACCCGACACCCGACATCCGACACCCGACACCCGACATCCGACACCCCACACCCTACACCCCGCCCCCTCAGCTCTAGGAAGCCGCCAGTTCCGGCGATTCCACCATGCTATCAACCGTTTGCCGCATTTCGGAAATTGCTTGGAGTTGATAATCGCCAACTTCCTGAATTTGATTCAGGGCTTGGGCGATCGCGTCGAGGATCTGGCGAATTTGATTCAGAGCCTCTTGCTTGGGCGGTAAGAGTTCTTGATACAAATTCACTTGACTCCACAGTTCAGCGACTTCCTGTTTCATCGAGTGCCAGTTTTCTTCCAAACCTTGTAACTCAGAGCGTTTGGCTTCTTGATCACTTTCTTGCTGAGTCAGCATTTCCTCGGCTTGGCTAATGCTTTGGCGCATTTGCTCAACTTGGTTTTCCAGTTTTTCCAGTTCGCCTTCTTGCTGTTGTCGCTGTTCCTCGAGCTGGTTTAAGACCGGACCGAGGTCGATTTTATGGGTATCGGCGCTACTCCCTTCACTAATACCCTGGCGACGGCGTAAGACTCGATTATGCTGATTGAAAATCTCTTCCCTCTCCCGCAGGTTGCGGCGTTGACCGACGAGGGTTTCATCCAACATTTGGTAGCGGTCTTGCTCGTCGGCTAGCTCACTTTCCAAACTAATGCGATCGTACTCACTCGCATTATTAATTTTATCTTGGAGTTCTTCAACCGCTTGGCGTTGGAATGTGAGTTCCTCTTCCTGGTCGTTGACAAAGCGTACCACTCTCTCCAAATCTTGCTGTAAATTTTGCACGATTTCCTGGAGTTCACCTAGGGGCATATTTTCCAGCGATTGAATGTCAACCTCTTGACTAATTTTGACATCGGCTGAACTGGTCGCTAAACGAGCAAGTTCTTGATGTAACTCTTGCTGAGTTTGAAGTTGCAGGCTGAGTAGATGTACAGATTCCTGCTTCATCTCCAAAGCATTCCGCTGCACCTTCAATTCCGCTTGTGCCTCTTCATAAGAGGTTTGAACCTGCTCTAACTCTTGCTGACGCTGGTGAATGTCCTCAGCTTGCTCGTCAATTTCGGTTTGGCGTTGCTCTGCTTGTTGGCGCTGATTGTCTAGTTTTTGCCAATCACTATCTAGTTCTGACTGCTGTTGATCAATGATGTCAAACGCTTGATTCAACTGTTCCCGCACAGTATCCGTAGGAGCGACAGCCGTCGATAGGCGATCGAGCAACTCCTGCATCGCCGCAACATCGTCCTCACTTAAACCCGAAGTTTGTTGCAGCTGTTCTTTTTGCTCATCCCAACGCCGCTGTTCACCGCGCAGATGTTCCCAAGCGCCTTCAAGTTCCTGTTGTTTGCGATCAAACTCCTCTCTGAGGCGTTCAGTTTCCTCTTTCGTACTTTCCAGGTCTTGACGCTGCTGATCAATTTGTTCAGCCTCTTCCTCCATGGCTTGCATCTGTTCCAACCGCGCTTCCATTTCCATCTCGCGACGGTTGAGTTCTTGACTTTGATACGTCAAGGACTGCTTCCACTGTTCAATTTCTTCTTCTTGACTTTTCGCCTTGTCCAACAGACGAGAAAAATTTTGTAAGATGCTCGCCAGTCTCGTCCCGGCTGGCTCAACTTCGCCTTGAATCCGATTGTTACTGACATTGACAATTGCCAAAGCCCCATCGCTCATGCCACCGGCTTCGTCTCCTGGGATGATTTCATCACCTGGGACAGCGCTCCAACTCTGATCATTCCGCTGACAAGCCAGCAGTTTGAGTTCGGTCTTACTGCCGCCAAAAGGGCCAGTTTTCTGCTTTTTGACTTCTGCTAGATACAGCACACTGATCGTCCTCTTTACTTGTCTTGTGCCCAATTCTTGACTAAGCCAACCTGAACTAAATCTTAGTTGATTGGGTTGCTGGTCGCACTGCTCCTGATGTTCTCAGAGCTAACCCTGATTTATAGACCGAGCAGCTTTGTCTACAATGCTAGCTTTTAGGAAGTGACAGAGGTAGCCGTGTCTTGGATTATTGTCCTGAATCTAAGCTACCACCGGATAGTCCTGACGGATCGAGAAAATGCTACATATCTCCAACTTAACCCTCCTTAAAGGGCAAGTTTAGGTAAGCCAGGAACAGAGTCGCCTTGGCTGATTGAACCCCTGTTCCTCAACATCTTCGCGCTCTATGTCAGTAGCGCGGGGTAGTTGAAGTTTATTTAACGAAGCCATTGCCTTGTCCCTGTATCCTAGCCAACCCTGCTAATTGGTAATTAACGCCAGCGATCGCTCACCGCCGTCCAACCCGCCTGATCAGGAGGTGTTACAGCAAGTCGAATCCTCAATTATACTGAGTACATGGAGGTTTTGATGGACTCTTCTTCTATAAATTTCAATGGCTCTATTGAGCAAAGTTAAATTTAAAGTTTAAATTGCTCTGTTGAAACACATCTGTTAAACGATCCATTCCCACCTAATTGGATGTTATCTTAACATGGTCAGTCAGCGGTGGTGGTAAAGCATCAAGTTGGGGTTGAGGTTAAGATGGCAGGCAACTTGGTAACCCAACAGACCATTCGCGCCTCAGCATTGAACGCAAGGTTTTAGGAGTACATTTTCCTTAAAATGCAGGGAACGTTAAATGAAATTGATATCCGCAGTATCCTGCAACTGATCGAACTGGGTCAGCGCACAGGAGAACTTTTAGTTGAGGCGCAAAGCTCCCACACCAATAACCCTGGTAGTGATGTGACTCATAAATTTATCCAGGGACGCTCTCACCTGGCGACCCCACCCCGTTGCCCTGGACCATTTTGGTTTGTTTTTTTTCTCAACGGACAAATTGCTTATGCGGCAAACAGTGATCACAGTTTGTCACGACTGCGCGATTACCTGCGTCGCTATCGAGCTGAAGCCGCTTTGGATGACATCGAAGAACCGTCGATTGCTTCGACCAATGCTCCCGAATATGGCTATCTTTGGGCGTTGCTAGAAAAGCATATTATCACGCCAGCTCAAGGGCGCAGCATTCTCCACAGTATGGTGCATGAAACCCTATTTGACCTATTGAGCCTCCACAATGGATACTTTGTCTTCGAGGTGGGTCCAGCCTTAGCGCCCCAACTCACCACCTTAGAAATTGCCCCCCTAGTGACCAAGATTATGAAGCAAGTCCAGGAGTGGAAGCAGTTTCATCCCCATATCCAATCCCCCAATCAATGCCCACTGATTACGGATGAAACTAAATTAAAGTCAGCATTACCGGAGAATGCATTTAGAACCCTCCAACGGTGGGCAAATGGCAAGAATTCTCTGCGACAGATGGCTCGCTATCTCAATCGTGACATCCTGACTGTCACCCGAGCCATTTACCCCTATATCCAGCGGGGTTGGATTCAATTGCTGACGTCAGTACCTCAACAAACCCTCGCTGTTCGACAACCTTGGGAATCCACCCGGGCAGATCATGCACCCTCTGTAGTCTGTATTGATGATGACAAGGCAGTTGGCAAAACCGTCGAGTATATGCTGCAAGCCCAAGGATATGAAGTAACGGCAATTCAAAATCCCCTCAAAGCTCTCAGCTTACTCTTCCAAATTAAACCGGCTCTAATTCTCTGTGATTTAGTCATGCCCCAACTCGATGGATATGAACTGTGTGGCATGTTGCGACAATCGACGACATTTCGACAAACTCCAATCATTATGCTGACGGGCAAAGATGGCTTTATTGACCGTGTGAGAGCTCGCATGGTAGGCTCAACGGACTATTTGACTAAACCGTTTGGAGCCAGTGAGCTGTTAATGTTATTGGAGAAATACGTAGGTCCGGGAGATCCGGAAAAAATGAGTTTCGATAGTTCCCGCCAAGTCCTAGAGGAGGAAGTCAAGGCAACCGATATTACTAAATCAGCATCGGCTTAACCACAGCGATCATCATGTAACACCCAGGAAGGTAATTCTTCCGCTACAATCACCTCATAGACTCATACAGCGATACGCCCTGCTCTATTTCGCAGTTAAGCCTGTCACAATAGAGAAAGGGATCAGTTCAGGATGAAGCTACCATAAAGGATACATTAATCATTACTCTATCTATGTTTAAAGGTATAGCTCAACGATACAGCTCAGTTCACGTTCAAAATTCGTGCGCTTATTGGCAAGTCAGGTAGGGGGTTATGAGTACAGTTTTGGTTGTAGAAGACAGTTTGGCACAGCGACAGATGATCTCAGACCTCCTCAAAGGCAGTGGGTTGACGGTCTCTGTGGCAAGCGATGGAGTGGAAGCCTTAGAACATATTCTGCAGTCTCGTCCTGATGTAGTGGTATTGGATATTGTTATGCCTCGTATGAATGGGTACGAGGTCTGTCGTCGTTTAAAGGCTGATCCCAAAACCCAAAATGTACCCGTGGTCATGTGTTCTTCAAAAGGCGAAGAATTTGATCGATATTGGGGAATGAAGCAAGGGGCAGATGCTTACATCGCTAAGCCCTTTCAGCCCACCGAGTTGATTGGCACAGTCAAACAGCTACTCAGGTCATAAATTATAGTTAAGACTCTAGCTGCGAATGGTTGGAAATCCGGATTTTTTAACAGATACTGGTCAAGATCAAGCCCCAGAATTGCAAGAACTAGAAAGTCCTGAGGGTGAATTACACTTGCGATTTTACGTCCCTTCTGGTATTGAATTTGCTTTACCAGCGACTGGGATCAAAGAAGTGCTTGAGCCATCTCCCAACCAGATCACCCCCATCCCTAATGCTTCCCCCTTATTATTGGGGACAATCAATATGCGAGGTCGGGTTATATGGGTTGGTGATCTGGGTCAATTTCTGGGAGATGCGATCCCTGTCAATACAGACCGATCAGAAATTCCCGTCATTGCCATCGAAGATCAAGATACAATGCTCGGTTTAGCAGTGGAGCGAATTGTGGACATGGATTGGTTAGATGTGGAGCAATTACAAATGGCAATGAATGTTCCTGATACGATGGCACCTTTTTTAAAAGGAGAATGGTTATTAGATCCAGAATCTAATCAATTTTTACGACTTCTCGATCAGGTGGCAATTCTACGAGCAGCACGGTGGGCAGCATGAATGAATAGTAAAAGAAAGGAAAAAGAGAGCAACCTTTTGTTTGTTACTTTTTCCTGGTGAGCAAAGGGAGGAGGTCAATGGCATCAAGTACAGATTACGTTCAGGAATATACACAAGCACAAACGGCTTACGCACAAGGTAAATACCAAGAAGCCGCCGATCTTATTAGTCGGTTGATTGAAGAGTATCCCGATGATCCAAGTGCTTTGTTACTTAAGGGTCATATCTGTTGCTATGGTCTACAGCAGTACGATCAAGCACGGGAACACTATGAGCAAGTTCTTAATTTAACGTCTGAACCTGATTTTATCGAATATGCCCATAAAGGTCTAGAAGATGCTAATCAATTGTCCAGTGAATTCGATTCTGCCGATTCACCCCCATCCACAGAGGACTTCGATAACAATTTCCACGATATTGATGAAACCGACGATTTAAATGAGATACCTACATTAGAAACCTGGCAAGACTCGGAAGCGATTGATGAGTCTATTGATGAGTCTGAGGATTTCGATTTAGGGGCTTTAGATTTCGATGAAGCGGGAATAGGAGATGATTTTGAATCAACCTCATCTTCGCCCTTTGCCGAACCCCTGGATAGTTCAGCTCTTGAATCAGAGACGACGGACGAGCCAAGTTCTGTAGATGAATCCAATCCATTTGCCTTGTCCGGTTTGGACGAAGAGAATGGTGATGTTGACAATCTTTATGAGTCATCGAGTGATTTTGATCTAAATGACAACCCCTTTGCTGAGGTAGACTATGAAGATTATGAGTCATCGAGTGATTTTGATCTAAATGACACCCCCTTTAGCGAGGCAGATTACCAGGAAAACGTTGAGGAAACAGGGAATAATTTCGATCTAAATGACACTCCCTTTAGTGAAGCAGATTACCAGGAGAATTTTGAGGAAACAGCCAGTGATTTCGATTTAAATGATACTCCCTTTAGTGAGACAGATTATCAGGAAAATTTTGAGGAAACAGCGAGTGATTTTGATTTAAATGACACCTCCTTTAGTGAGGCAGATTACCAGGAAAATTTTGAGGACTTTTCAGCGGAGTCTGAGGATGATACGGCGGCAACATTTGTCATGCCTCCCGGTAGCGCCCCTGAATTTGAAGATGCTCAGGAGCAGAGTTTACCCTCTTATGAGTCAGAATCCCATTTCGATGAAGACTTATCGGACGTTGATCAGGAAATGGAGGATTGGCATGATGAATCGATTGATGAGTCATATCCAGACCATCCCGTTTACGAAGACGAAACCCTACTAATGGATTCAGGGGAGTTGGGGGAAAGTTTACCAACAGATACCGATGAGTTTGACTATTCGGCTGAGGAGACGGATGAGGCGATTGAAGCATTTGAAAGCCAGGACTACACTCAGGATGAATCAGACTTCGATAAAAATGGATTTAACGCTCCCGATGATCACTTTGACTTTGAGAGCTTTGACGATGCTTTTGGCAATGACTCATTCACTATGGATGAAGTTGCTGAGGCTGATGCTGAGAACTTCTCAGAACTTGAAACGGACAAAGACTTTTTAGACGCTTTCGATGTATTTGAAGATGATTTAGGCTCTCTTCCCGATTTTGCCATAGACGATCAGGATGAATTAGCTGAGTCGGGCGCGAGTGAATCAGATTTTGATGTTTTAAGTAACAGTGGAGTCATACCAGCAGGTGGCGAAAGTGAGGGAGTTAGCGAAAACGGCGATGCCGTCCGAGATCGAGATAGTGTAGCGGCTCACCAGCAATCGGCTCAAGAGTATCGCTCAGTTGATAGTGATGAAGAAATTTTCAGTATTGGTAGCTCAACTGAACAACTCCCAGTTTTTAGTCAAGCCAAAGAGGGGGGACATGAACCTATCGTTAATGTTGATCAAGGGTGGCTGGCTCCCTTTGAAAATGCTTCTCTCCATCATAAACAGTGGATTATGGCGTTTGCGGCTGGGATTGCCTCCGCTTTTGTCGTTGCCTTAGTCAGTTTTTCGGCACAAAGTATTGCTGCGCGAAGTTCAGTACCAGAAGGGCAAGCTCAACCCGCGATCGCGAATCTCAAATTTGCCCATGCTTTAGCCAGTGGTGCAGCATTTGCGGCTAGTTTTGGCATTACACTGTTTCTGGGTCGGATCACCACTCGCCAGATTCAACAAGTCACAGTGGATTTACAAACCCAGTTTGATGCCGTTGCTCAGGGAAATCTTAATGTCAGTGTCCCGATCTACTCCGAGGGAGAACTGGGTCAACTGGCTTCAGGGTTCAACCAGATGGCGCGAGTGATCCTCACCACCACCAGCGAAGCCACCCGCAAAGCCGAAGAACAAGAACAAGCCAAAGAAGACCTGCAACGCCAGGTAATTCGATTGCTAGATGATGTTGAAGGAGCTGCACGCGGGGACTTAACGGTACAAGCTGAAGTAACAGCCGACGTTTTGGGGGCAGTGGCTGACTCCTTTAACCTAACCATTCAAAATCTACGGGAAATCGTTCAACAAGTAAAAGATGCCGCCCGTAAAGTGACCAAGGGTTCGACTGAAAGCGCGGCATTTGCCGGAAGTTTATCCAATGACGCCTTGCGCCAAGCTGAGGAACTAGCCGTTACCCTCAACTCCGTTCAGGTGATGACCGACTCCATTCAGCGAGTCGCTGAAGCCGCACGGGAAGCCGAGGAAGTTGCCCACACCGCTGCGGATGTCGCCCACAGAGGTGGTCACGCGGTAGAACATACGGTGGCAGGCATCTTGCAAATTCGGGAAACCGTAGCAGAAACTACGCGAAAAGTCAAGCGATTGGCTGAGTCTTCCCAGGAAATTTCCAAAATTGTTGCCGTAATTTCCACAATTGCATCCCGAACCAACCTGTTAGCGCTCAATGCCAGTATCGAGGCAGCTCGAGCGGGAGAGGCGGGTCGAGGGTTTGCCGTCGTTGCCGATGAAGTACGGCAACTGGCAGACCGTTCAGCCAAGGCACTCAAAGAAATTGAGCAAATCGTCATGCAGATTCAAAGTGAAACTGGGTCGGTGATGACGGCGATGGAAGAAGGTACCCAGCAGGTTATTGATGGAACCAAACGGGCAGAGCAAGCCAAACAAGCATTGGAAGATATTATTCAAGTGTCCAATCGGATTGATGCGCTGGTGCGGGCAATTAAAGCGGATACAGTGGAGCAAACCGAAACATCCCGTGCTGTTGCCCAAGTCATGCAATCGGTTGAACTAACTGCCCAAGAAACCTCTCAGGAAGCACAACGGGTATCCAGTGCCTTACAAAACTTAGTTGGTGTAGCACGAGATCTACTCAATTCTGTAGAACGTTTCCGTGTGGAATCAAATGAGAGCAGATAGTCCTTGGACAGTGAACAGTGAACAGTGAACAGTGGACAGTGAACAGTGGACAGTGAACAGTGAACAGTGAACAGTGAACAGTGGACAGTGAACAGTGAACAGTGAACAAGGACGAATGACAAATGACGAATGACAAATGACGAATGACAAATGACAAATGACAAATGACAAAAATGACGAATGAATGAAACCTCCTCCTCTAGCTTAGGATTGTGGCTCCAGCGCTTGCTAGCTGCCGTTTTATTAGGCGGTCAAGTCATCGTTCATCTTCTGGGAGGCAAAATCTACCGACGCAATACCCTGGAGCAAATGGCAGTTGTTGGTCCGGATTCACTGACCATTGCCATGATCACGGCTACTTTTATCGGTGCCGTGTTTACCATTCAGGTAACGCGAGAATTTATTAACTTTGGGGCAACTACAGCCATTGGAGGGGTTTTGGCACTGGCATTGAGCCGGGAACTTGCGCCTGTATTAACGGCTGTGGTGATTGCCGGACGAGTGGGTTCAGCATTTGCGGCTGAGATTGGCACAATGCGCGTGACCGAACAAATTGATGCACTTTATATGCTTAAAACCGATCCCATTGATTATTTGGTCATCCCTCGTGTCATTGCCTGCTGTCTAATGCTGCCGTTATTGACAATTCTCTCAATTATTCTCGGCATGACGGGCGGTGTATTGATTGCTGTTAATCTGTACAATATTCCTCAATCTGTCTTTCTGGATTCCGCCCGGAATTTCCTGGGAATCTGGGATTTGTTTACGGCGATGATTAAAGCCGCTGTGTTTGGGATGCTGATAGCCGTCATTGGCTGTAGCTGGGGATTAACCACAACAGGTGGTGCCAAAGGAGTCGGTCAATCCACGACAACGGCAGTCGTCACGGCTTTACTTGCCATTTTTATCACTAACTTTTTTATGTCGTGGCTGATGTTCCAAGGCACAGGCAGTGCAGTTCTGTAGTCAGAGGTATATTAAAATAGATCATTTGTGTCGATAAACAACAGGAATTTAGTCTAGTGACCTCTGCTACTTCTTCATCTTCATCAACCCAAACCATCGAACTTGCCCCTAGCTACGTCATTCCTTTGGTATTGGTTCTGGCGAGTATACCGATTGTGCTACTCCAAATTTGGGTCGGTTTACTCCTCGCTCTTTTCGGGTTATTTTTAATGATTCAAGCGGTAACTATCCGTCTACAATTTACCGAAACCGCATTGGATGTCTATCGCTCCCAGACTTTAATTCGCCGTTTTCCTTATAAAGACTGGTCAAATTGGCGAATTTTCTGGTCATCGTTTCCAATCCTTTTCTATTTTAAGGAAGTTAATAGCATCCACTTTTTGCCAATTTTATTTGATCCCAAACAGCTTAAACTTTGCTTAGAGGAGCGCTGTCCCCAGAGTTGAAACTACTTTCCGATATGCCTTGCTGAAATTTAACGTTTAGGCTTGAGAACACCTTGTACTAAAGGCTCTCTTGCCCGGTAACTCGCCCTTGAGAATAGTCCCCCCGTTTAGAGGTTGGGAATGTAAATCATTATCAGATATTAATTATTCAATGAATTCAGACGAACCACAAACCCAAGAATCCAATTTAGAACAACAACCAATCCTGGAGGGATTTGAGGAAAACTCTCTAGAGCCAAAACCCGAAACAGAACGCTCTGAGCCGTTAACCGATTTATCTGACCAATCTGACGTGATACAACCCCAAGCTGACGCTTCAAATGCTGTAGACTTACCTGCGCCAGATGATAATCAGATGACGCCATCAAGAGATCAACAGGAAACCGTAGCGAATTTAACTCAAACGATCGCTGACCTTGAACGCCAAGAACAACAGTTGAGGCAAAAAATTGCCCAGCTACAAGCCAGCCAAAATCAGATTTTATCTGACCAGCTCACCAAAACCCAAGGCACTATCCAACAAATGCTCCAAGAGGGGTTAAGCGAATTAGAGCAGCGCAAGCAAGCCCTTTTAATTTCTGTGGAGCAACTCGAACGCCGCCGAGAACGCATTCGCACGGAAATGCGAACCACATTTGCTGGGGTGTCTCAAGAATTGGCAATTCGGGTGCAGGGTTTTAAAGACTATTTGGTGGGCAGTTTACAAGACTTGGTTGTGGCGGCGGAGCAGTTGGAATTAGCCGAACCGATGGCAGAATCGCCCCAACCGAGGATGAATGAACCCCAACCGCCAGCCTCTTCGCCTACACCCAAATTTGCTGAACAAGCGTTTCAAGATCAGATCCGACAAATTCGCGACATCATTGACCAATACCGCAAAATGCCAGACTATTATGGTCCTCCTTGGCAATTACGTCGCACGTTTGAGCCAATTCATGCCGAGCGAGTGTCTAATTGGTTTTTTACTCAAGGGGGGCGTGGGGCGATTCGCACTATCGGTAGCCGCTTGCAAAATATTTTGGTCGCCTCCGCCGTGATGTCTGTTATGCGGACGCTTTACGGTGATAGACTACGAACCTTGGTTCTTGCTAATACCCCTGAACGTCTGGGAGAGTGGCGCAGAGGATTGCAGGATTGTCTGGGTATTGCCCGCAGTGATTTTGGTCCAGAACGGGGGGTCGTTTTATTTGAGGAAGCATCCGCCCTGGTGCAAAAAGCCGATCGCTTAATGACTCAGAAGCAACTTCCTTTAATCATTGTTGATGAAACAGAAGACCAGATTAGTCTTTCAATCCTGCAATTTCCTCTCTGGTTAGCCTTTGCTCCCGATCCTCAGCAAATGAGTAATTACTAATAACGTAGTCGGACAACATTAAAGTTGAGGGTTGGGATGGGGGAATAGGAAACAGGGAACAGAGAACAGGGAACAGGGGAAGCTGGGGAGATATAGGTAACAAATGTTACGATTTTCCTGCCATACCCTTACCTGTGTCACACGCTCCCATATAAAATCGGCTTGGGGAGATGTACCAATAAAGGTCTAATTATCTCCCCTAGCTTGTTAATTGTGGAGAGTTTAAAACAATGATGCGTGAGTTGAGTTGGATTGGGCTACTGCTGATCAGTGCTTACTTACTTGGCTCAATTCCAACTGGATATTTGGCAGGACGTCTAGTTAAAGGAATTGATATTCGGGAAATCGGTTCGGGATCAACGGGGGCGACCAATGTTTTGAGAAACCTGGGAAAAGGTCCAGCTTTAGTCGTTTTACTGATTGATGCGGCGAAAGGAGTAGGTGCTGTTGCTTTAGTGCATGGCTTCTTTGCCCTAACGGGATCATCCGTGATGCCGGATACCTGGAAACCTTGGTTGGTGGCTGTTGTCGCGTTGGCGGCTATGTTGGGTCACAGTAAATCAATTTGGATTAACTTTACGGGAGGAAAATCAGCCGCTACAGGGTTAGGTGTCTTATTCGCTATGTCTTGGTTCGTCGCATTGAGTGTATTGATAATCTTTATTGGGGTCGTCAGTTTCTCGCGGATTGTTTCTCTGGGTTCGATTGCAGCGGCGATCGCGGTGGCTGTTTTGATGATAGTCTTAGCTCAACCATTGCCCTATCAGCTATTTGGGGTTGTGGCGGGGCTATACGTTATATTACGCCATCGAGCCAATATTCAGCGCCTATTCGCTGGAACTGAACCCCGTTTAGGACAATCTGCATCAGCGGAAATGATCAGCAGTTAAACCGTTGTTGGTAGGGTGTAGCTTTTCCCCTCTCAGGTGAGACCGGATGTGAACTAGGATGGAGATAGTCAGTTTCCAACAACTACCGTGAACCAGTACGATCCTAAACTTGCTCAGTTTAACCTATCAGGCGTGGGCTGTTGGCTCACCCTATTAGCCACCTTTCTCTTATTGGGAACAGTTGGCTTGGGCTGGCTGGTCAACGGATTCTTAATTCTGATTGGGTTAGTCATCCTCGCACCAGTTATTGGCTGGATTGGCTTTCGCTGGTGGTTACAGCGTAACCTGGTTGAGGATAAATGTCCCGTCTGTACCTACGAGTTTACTGGGTTTAATCGTACCGAATGCCGCTGTCCTAACTGTGGCGAATTGTTGAAAGTCGAACAGGGTCAGTTTAACCGCTTGACGCCACCGGGTACGATTGATGTAGACGCCGTAGAGGTTTCAGTAAAGCAGCTTGAAGATTAAGTCCATTGTCAGATATAAGGCTTAGCGGGTTCAAGCCATGGCGACTCAGTAGGTTAGTGGAAATACACTCAACGATATTAGTTTCTGTAAAGTCCCTCAAACCCTCACATAAGACGTAGCTTGCTTCTTTTCGGGAAGCGAGTATAACGATCAGAGCCGTTAACTTTCATTTGTCCCACCTACTGACTAATGGAGAGGGTATAACGTTGCCCTCCAGCGCTATCGACAATATAGATCTTGTAAGTGCCTTCTTCCCAATATCCCGGTGCTTCAACGGTTTGCCCTGGCGCAGTGGCTAACACACATTGTCTACCACTTGCCACGGGTTCGCCTGCTGAATTCAAGGGTTCAATGATCAAAGCCGATTGACCAGCGCTTTGGAGGCTGAAGTTCAACGAACCGAAGTCTTGTTCCAAGGTGATCGTATACTGCGGTTGGATATTACCCACTTGGCAATTGTTCCCTTGAGCGGAAGTGCCTTGGAGTTCTAGGGCATTAAATCCTGGCGCTAACCTTTGCACGGTCTGACTATGGAGCAAACCTGTGTTCGCTAGCAGCATCGCTAAGGTGGTTGGCACAATCATCCACTGTTTCAGTCGTTTCATTCTCTGAGGCTCCACTATTGTTTGAGTCTTTCTAAAACTCATCGTCGTACATTAATAGACCCGCCGAAACTGACTCTGTTCCTGTTTGTTATTTGTCACTCGTCATTCGTCATTTGTCATTTGTCATTTGTCAGGGAATAGGGAACAGGGAACAGGGAACAGAGTAAGGTCGAGTTTTGAGTGAACTCCCTAATCTCCCCCAGCTTCCCCTGCTCCCCCAGCTTCCCACACCCGAAACCCGACATCCGACACCCAGTAGTACCCTCAAGTCCCTTGTCACTCCCTCAGCACTTAACCTATAAGAATTGCCCGAAACCTTGCTCAAACCGATAAAATCAAAACATATAACCTGATTTCTACAACTTAATTCTCTTGGCAGATGGAACCGAATCGAGACGACGACCAATCCACGCCCGTGGGCAATCCCTTTCAACCGCCCTTCTATAACACCTATCCGATGAAGCAACGGTTCAATCAAATCAGTGCTTGGTTTAACAGCCTGCCTACCGTTGGTAAAGTTATTGTGGTGATTGTTGGCGGCAGCTTGGGTCTATCCCTCTTGAAGACTGTTTTCCAACTGATTACCTCGTTAATTAGCCTTGCCCTATTGGGAATAATCCTCTATGTAGTGTATAAATTTTTCATTACTCCTAAGTCTCCCCAATAGTTGCCCACCCTTTATCCGCGTCGCGTGAGAATTGAACATGACTAGCCCTACCATAAAACAAGTCCATAATCAAACGGTTAGTCGATCATTTTCACTGCGACTAAACCGGGCATTACCGATAATGACCCGGCGGTTGGCAGCCGTGGTTCTGGAAGTGTCGTTAGTGACGGCAAGTGCGGTCATTCCTTACAGTATCGGCGAGTATGCCAAAGACCATTCCCCCGCTGAACCCGTTCCTATCAACCCTGTCGTCGCAGCAACGGAAGAGGCGATCGCAAAAACCCTGGCATATCCACGAGCGCGATTAAATCGCCAGGTTGCCCCCCTGACTAATTTGTTCTGGTGTGGGGCAATTGTTATGCCTGTTGTGGTGGTCAGTTGGCAGCTTTATCAATTGGGGAAAACAGGGCAAACCACGCCCAAACAATGGTTAAAGCTGCGGGTGGTGACACCAATGGGAACACCACCGGGATTAATCCGGGCAGTTTGGCGTGAGGCAGTCGGGCGCTGGGGATTACCTCTGGGTACAGCCTATTTGCTGTGGCGGTATACGGGCGCATTTCCCGACTTTGGCATCTTATTAGGACTGGCGGGAGTCATGCTACTCATCGAACATGGCAGTGGCTGGATTCACTCACGACGCCGCACCTTCCACGATCGCATGGCAGGTACTTATGTGGTGAATGCGTCTCAGGGATTGGCATCCGGCTCATTCAACGGCTGGCAGACCGATCGGGATCACTCCGTTACCCTAGAATTTGACAACGGCTGGCGTCAACAGAGCGAAACATCAACCCATGATCAGTCTCATCATCCCTCCGTCACCACCATCGTCCTCACTTCCCAATCCTCATCTCGACAAGTCCCTCATCTGTGGGGGTGGATGCGCCGTCATCCTGGCGCAACCTTGCTAATTCTCTCGTTTGCGGGAATGGCATCGGTTTTGGGGACTTTTGTCGGGACTCAGGTGTATATTCAACGTCAGGCAAATTGGCGAGAAGTTAATCAACAGAATAACGAAGTCTTTCTAGCGCTGGTCAAGCAGTTAAGTTCTACCTCCGCCACCGCCCTAGAAGAACGACAGGCGGCAATTCTGGCGCTGGCAAGGCTGGATGATCCCCGTGCTGTGCCGTTTCTGGTGGATTTATTGGGACAGGAAAACACGCCAAGTCTGATTGATACCCTGCAGCAAGCGTTGGTGAGTAAAGGTGCCGAAGCCCTACCTCCCCTGCAACGGTTAAATCAGGCGCTGCAAAATGACCGAGACACATTAGCCCGTCGGGGAACGCCAGGAGAGCAGCAGTTGGTGGCATTACGGCAACGGGCAACCAATCGGGCGATCGCGAAAATTCTCACCATCTACAGCAGTGAACTGCACGAGGCGGATTTGAGTCGCACTGACTTGAGTCAAATGGACACCCGTTCAGTTCAATTTACCTTAGTTTTGGATAACCTCGATCTAGCCGGACTTAATTTCCGTTCCGCCATCTTAACGGGGGGCAGTTTCCAAAACAGCCGTTTTTATGGGGCGGGTGCGGATCAACGCTGGGGTACATTTGATGATTGGATTGCAGATTTAAGCGGGGCTGAACTCAAGGAAGCGGATTTAACTGGGGCAAATTTAAACAATGTTTTGATGGCTCGCACAAATTTGATCCGGGCAATTCTCAATCGGGCAAATTTAGCGGATAGCTATCTCATTGGCGCGAACTTCAGCAGCGCTCAACTGATTGGGGCTGATTTAAGCCGAGCCGTATTAGAAAATGCTAGCTTGACCGGGGCGAATTTAGGCGAAGTAAAGGCATCTCTGGTGAATTTACATGGGGGAAGTCTCAGTCAAGTGAGTGCCGTTGGCGGAGATTTCAGCTTTGCGGATTTGACCCAATCCAATTGGCAAGGGGCTGATTTATCGGGAGCCAATTTTACTCAGGCGAAGTTACAGGATGCGGATTTGAGTTCGACAAAATTGGTTAAGGCGAATTTGAGTCAGGCTCAATTACAAAATGCCAAGCTACAGAATACGAATTTGAGTGCGGTAGATTTACGCGGGGCAAATGTAACCGGAACGGATTTCTTGGGCGCTATGTTTGCCACAGCCGTGCCTGTTCAGTCAGATCAGTTTATCACCCAACCTCCAGCCGCCGCGTCGGGGGCACGAGTAGAGGGCGTGAATTTTGCCCGGGCTAAAAATTTAGATACCAATCAGTTGCAATATATCTGTAATCATGGGGGACGGCATCCGGAATGTCCTTAATATAGAGTCGGTGAGGGGAGGGAACAGGGAACAGGGAACCGTAGAGACGCGCCATGGGGCGTCTCTACAATAGTTCGTTTAAGTCCCAAATCCTTTACCTCGATTTTCCGAGGGTAAACAAAGACAACTCTCAAGTTGCTTGTACAACTTATCATGGTCTAAATCTTGACCAATTAGCACCAATTGATTTCTCTTGTCCCCTTTCCACTGATCATCTTCGATATTAAACCGCTTACCACTGAGGTGGAAAATGTGGCGGTTTGGACTCTCATCAAACCAGAGAATTCCCTTAGCCCGGAAAATATTCGTTGTCAGTTGATTGTCTAAGAAATATTGAAACTTCCGGATGTTGAAGGGTTTATCACTCTGGAAGGAAATCGAGGTAAATCCATCATTTTCTAAGTGATGGGAGTGATCATGATCGTGATGATGTTCATGATCGTGATGGTCATGATCGCAATCGTGGTCATGGTGATGATCATGATCATGGTGATGATCATGGTCATGAGCCGATGATTCCTCAAAATACCGATCTGACTCAAACAATCCTACACTTAAAATCAATGGTAATGGCACTTGGGATTGAGTGGTGCGAATAATCCTCGCTCCTTCTTTAATTTCGCGAATTCTCACCTCCAAGGCGTCTACATCTGCCTCATCAACTAAGTCGATTTTATTCAGCAGAATGATATCGCCGTAAGCAATTTGACTATATGCCGCTTCGCTATTGAATAGATCCAAACTGAAATTCTCGCAGTCTACCACAGTAACGATGGAATCGAGGCGCGTCATGTCTCGCAGTTCGGTTCCTAGAAACGTGAGGGCGACGGGTAGGGGATCAGCTAATCCTGTGGTTTCCACCACCAGGTAATCCACCTTATCCTCCCGTTCCAGTACCTTGTAAATAGCATTGACTAAATCTTCATTAATGGTGCAGCAAATACAACCATTACTCAGTTCCACCATGTCATCCCCGGTGGTGACAATGAGTTCATTATCAATGCCAATTTCGCCAAACTCATTGACTAAAACGGCAGTCTTGACACCGTCTTGGTTGCTCAAGATATGATTAAGCAGCGTCGTTTTGCCACTGCCGAGAAATCCTGTAATAATCGTGACAGGTAAGCCATGTATCGCTGCGTCCATGGTTGGGTCGGATGCAGACTGAGTTGTGACTGATTGCATAAGGCGCTATGTTGAACTGTATTTAAACGTCAGAATATAGGAAGATAACGTACAGATGTGGTTAAACCAAGCATCAACCTGTACGCTGGATCTGCCAATCCTTTCCCATTATTGCGTATCTGTTCCCAACTGAGTTTACTGTTCTTGTGCCATGACCCTAACCCTGTACAACACACTCACCCGTCGTAAAGAACCGTTTTCCCCTGTAGAGACGGGTAAGGTGCGGATGTATTGCTGCGGCATCACCGCTTATGACTATTGCCATTTGGGTCATGCTAGAACCTGCATTATCTGGGATACTGCCCGTCGTTATTTACAATGGCGTGGCTATG
Source organism: Coleofasciculus sp. B1-GNL1-01 (assembly GCF_040220235.1). NCBI lineage: Bacteria > Bacillati > Cyanobacteriota > Cyanophyceae > Coleofasciculales > Coleofasciculaceae > Coleofasciculus > Coleofasciculus sp. B1-GNL1-01. The sequence goes on along the minus strand of NZ_JAVJTO010000017.1, from coordinate 81,506 downwards.
ATGTGAACTACGTACAGAATTTTACCGATATTGACGATAAAATCCTGAATCGGGCGCGACAAGAGGGAACCTCGATGGAGGCTGTCTCGGAACGCTTCATTCAGGCGTATTTTGAGGATATGGCGCGGCTGAATGTGAAGGATGCTGATGCCTATCCTCGGGCGACGCATTGCCTGGATGGGATTAAGCGACTCATTTATGATTTAGAACAGAAAAATTACGCTTACCCCGCCGCTGGAGATGTTTACTATGCTGTGCGTCGTTTTGGGGAGTATGGCAAGTTGTCGGGACGAAAGTTAGAGGAGTTGCAAGCGGGGGCGAGTGGGCGAGTTGAGGTAGCGGATACAGAGGCGGCTAAGAAAAAGGACGCTTTTGATTTTGCCCTGTGGAAGGGTTCTAAGCCCGGAGAACCTGCCTGGGAATCGCCGTGGGGGGCGGGACGTCCGGGCTGGCATATTGAGTGTTCGGCGATGATTCGGGACAATTTGGGGGACACGGTGGATATTCATGCGGGGGGATCGGATTTAATTTTTCCCCACCACGAGAATGAAATTGCCCAATCAGAAGCGGTGACGGGTCAACCCTTGGCGCGTTACTGGTTACATACAGGGATGGTGATTGTGAATGGGGAGAAGATGTCCAAATCCTTGGGGAATTTTATCACCATTCGGGATTTACTCGATCGCCCCACTGATCCGATGGCGGTACGGTTGTTTGTCCTCCAGGCACAGTATCGCAAGCCCTTAGATTTTACCGATGAGGCGTTGGCGGCGGCGACGAATGGGTGGCATACGCTGAAGGAGGGATTGCTGTTTGGCGTTCAGTATGGTGAACAACTGGGGTGGCAAGACTCAGATAAACGGCAAACGACGGCGGTAGAACGGTTTCAAACTGCTGTTGATGATGATTTCAATTTCGCCGAAGGGTTAGCTGTATTATTTGAATTGGCAAAAGAATTGGGGCGTGAGGGGAATATTTTGGTGCATGAAGGGAAAACCCGAACATCGCCCCAGGAGTTAGAGGCACAATGGCATACTTTAGTAGAACTGGCGCGGGTGTTTGGACTTGAGGCGCAAGGGGAGGACATTAGTCAGGAATCGACGAGTGGATTAAGTGATGCAGAAATTGAAGCACTGATTCAGCAACGTACCGAGGCGCGGAAACGGAAGGATTTTGAGATGAGCGATCGCATTCGGGATGAACTGAAAGCCCAAGGAATTACGCTGATTGATCAATCCGGTGGTGTCACTCGTTGGCATCGGAATTGAGTGTTGAGTGTGTAGGGGCGGGTTTCACTACTATCGTTTCCTTTACACCCAGATGTGACTAAACCCGTCCGACTTGACTTCGCTCAAGGGAACCTGGTTTTGAATTAACGAATGACAAATGACAAATGACAAATGACCAATGACCAATGACCAATTTACATAATTTGATTCAGGCAGGACACGTCAGCTCTACCAAAATGAATACTAAACGCAACATTTAAATTTTCCAGAGACTTAATTAACCAGGGTACACCGTCTCTCGTAGAAGACTCGTAATGGTTAAACAAAATAGAAAATCGCTTCTCTAAATAGGGCTTAACTTTACGACACAGCAGCACAATCTTAAGTAACAACACGGTAGTAACTGTTGCGCCTAAATTCGTGATCAGATCAACAAAAACAAAATGCTTCGGTCGCTGAGAACTCTCAACAACCAGAAAATTTAATAACTGGCTACAGGTTCGCAAAATCAGAAATTCGCTGGGCTTCTGATTATCGCTTTGAGGTAAGGTATTGTTCAGATGCTCATACAACCGACTATTAAATTGGCGTTTGCCATAGGCTGAATCAATGGAAGCTGTCAGATACTCATACAAATCGTCCTTAAAGTCTTTGTAGCAAGGAGTCTGGCTGCTATGGGTGAGGAAACTTTGAGCCAGATCCCGGCACGTATGAGAGCCTTGAACTTTGCCGACAAACTGTTTTAGGGCAGTCCCCAGTTCATGATCCGTTAGAAGGGTGGGATTTTTGACAGGTTGGATAATTTTAGTCGAAGCGTCTTTCGAGTCCTGTCGCTTCATTTTGGCGCATCGCACCTGATAAGTCACGTACTTTGACAAATCTAGCTCGAAGCGCTGCTGAAGCCGGGATTGAATTTGCCGGACGGTTTGTTGATGTTCATAACTGCTGTCTTCACTCAGCAAACAGTGTTCGTACAAATAGGGGTATCGCTGAATTAGAGGTCCGACTTCTTTAGAACTGGTGGATGTTTCACCGACTACCTGAGATAAGCGATGTAGGGTAAGATATTGGTCGGTTTCTTTAAAAAGCTGTAGCAGATGTCGCAGACGCCTAGAACCGCGAGAATAAACCCCGGTTGCGGGTGGAATATTATCCAGTAATGCGACCAATTCAGGGATGGCACTTTGGTGTTGCGGTTGTATTTGCCAGCGGTTAATCAGAATGTGACAGCAACGATTTAGGATAAACTTGAAATCTTGCTCAGCCTGCTTATCCATTGCCAGCTTTTCCAAGACCATCCAGATTTCCGGCTCTGCATATCGAGAGCCGTCCATGAATAGCTGTTTGAAGCGTTCAAGCGTCTGCGTCGGAGATTCTACCTGTACGCAATACAGGAGATGGTCGTACAGTTGCTGCTCTTGTGAGCTAGTTTGTCTGATGTCAGAGTCTGTCCAAGTACTAGTATTCACTTCAGTTTACCCCCTACGCGCAAACGCCGTGGGCTGGTTGATTTGAATGAAATTTGGCAGATCTAAGCTCAAATTTGACTTGCCCTGTATCTCAACAACCGAAAACCCTGATGCATTTTATGAATTACCCCGCCTAAACGAGCTTGGTCAAGAGTTGCTTAAATCTAATAAACTATATTATCTCTATATACAAGCATACTAAACTAAGTATGGATCATACTGTAAAATTATGCAGCAAAATTGTAAAGATTCAGTGAATATGGCATAAAACACTCATTTATATAGATTATAAAGATCCTTGAGTTTTTGAATCAGTCAGAAATTGGGTAGGGGATGAGTGTGGCTCGCTCACTCCCATCACCACAACTAGCCACAACCTATTCACCACCCTGGAATTATGCCTTGTCAGATTTCTTTAACCCAATTCATCGAAGTTCTCGCGGCTACTCCGGTTAATCTGTCAGTACCAATGTCTAGTCAGGAGGTCTTTGGTATTACAACCGATACCCGTAGCCTAGAACCGGGTCAAATCTTTCTAGCGCTGCGGGGAGAAACCTTTGATGGACATGATTACGCTGAGGTAGCGATTGAGAAAGGGGCGATCGCGGTGATTGCCAACCGTGACCAAGGGTATCATCTTCAAGGCATACCCCAGCTTCAAGTCGATGATACTCTACAGGCATATCAGCAACTGGCTCGATGGTGGCGCGATCAGTTTGATATTCCTGTAATTGCGGTTACGGGTTCTGCGGGAAAAACGACGACGAAGGAATTAATCGCGGCGGTTTTGTCTACTCAGGGTAATGTCCTGAAAACCCAGGCGAATTACAATAATGAGATTGGTGTGCCAAAAACATTGCTGGAATTAGACTCCAACCATGATTATGCTGTGATTGAAATGGCGATGCGGGGTTCTGGGCAAATTGCCCTATTGACCCAAATTGCCCGTCCGATGATCGGCGTGATTACGAATGTGGGGACGGCGCATATTGGACTTTTAGGATCGGAGGATGCGATCGCACAGGCAAAGTGTGAGTTATTGGCGCAGATGCCAGATACAAGCTTGGCGATTCTCAATCATGATAATCAACGCTTAATGGATACGGCGGCTACGGTTTGGCAAGGGGAAACATTGACGTTTGGCTTAAACGGGGGTGATGTTCAGGGGAAACTCATTGACTTGTTTAGGCTAATGGTGGATGGTATCACATTTCCCTTACCCTTACCGGGGGAACATAATGCCCTCAACTATTTAGCCGCCCTAGCCGTGGCGAAACATCTCCAGATTGATTGGACACCCTTGAGTCAAGGATTATCGGTTCAGATGTCTGGGGGGCGATCGCAACGCTATGAGTTGCCTAATGATATCGTGATTCTTGATGAAACCTATAATGCTGGATTTGAAGCCATGATCGCGGCGTTACAACTCCTTGCCCAGACGCCGGGTAAGCGACACATTGCTATTTTGGGCTCGATGAAGGAATTAGGAAACCATTCGGAACGACTGCACCAACAAGTTGGACAGAAAGCCCAGCAACTCAACTTAGATACAGTCTTGATTACTCTTAAGGATCAGGAAGCCGAAGCCATTACTAGGGGACTCTCAACGTTACCCAGCAAAGGTTTTGCCCAGGATGACGCCTTGGTGCAGTATTTACAGGAATTTGTTCAACCTGGCGATCGCTTACTGTTCAAAGCCTCACGTTCTGTGGGTTTGGATCGGGTTTTGTCTCAGTTTCGAGAGTCCATGTCTAAGTAGGGGTTGCTGAATAAGTCTTGTGGTGGGGAGAGGCAATAGGGAATAGGCAATGGGCAATGGTTTCAAGCCTCTGTCGAGGGAAAATTTGGCGTTGGCGGAGGCACAAATTCCAGGGTTTTGACGGTTATAGTGTAAAAACCTTGCACTTGTTGGGTAGAAAAATGGCTTAAAACCCTTATCTGGTCTAGCTTCCACGCTCATGCAGCAAGCCCTAAGTAGAGCTTGCTGAATAAGTCTGGTGGTGGGGAGAGGGAATAGGTAATAAGCTGTTCGGCATTTAAACCTTAATATCAATAATGGCGAAATCCTTGTAGTGCGAGCATCTTGCTCGCTACCCATTCCCAATTTAAATGCATGACAGCTTAGGCAATAGTTTTAATCTTCTGTTAAGGTAATGTTTTGCGTTTAGGTCGCGGTTGAGCGGTAAATTTGAGTTCCAAGGTTAAGCGATCGTTACTGCTGGGAGAGCTTTTTTTGCGAAAGCAACGGGCATCTTCTACAAATCCAAAACCTGCTTTACCACAAATAGAGGTTATATTGGGATAACCATAATACTGGCTAATTTCTCGGAGTGAATGGTCTTTACGCAAAAACCGAGAGGCAAGAGTTTTCTTTCGGTGACTCTCCAGCACGCAAACATGAGGATTACTGCACAAATCTACATCGGTTAGATAAAAGTAAAAGGTCAAACTACGCGGGTTATTCGCGGCTCGATAAAACCGCTGAGCCTCTTGGCGTCGTTCATACAGAGTTGACTCTACGGCAAAACTCCACCAAAGCTGAGTGTCTTGGTGAATGGGTTCGGCGTTGAGGTATGTAGCAGCAATTGCTAATAATGTTGAATCAGTTTCTAATTTTTTGATGGCTGGACATGACACTAGACTTTTGTTGTAAATTCCCCTAACTAATGGTTTTCCAGTCTGCCTCATCACTTCTTCTTTTTCCGAGACTGAAAAACTGAATTGGGGATTATTGGGGTCATGGCAAGTATTTGTCAGTGCCAAGTCTCGGATTTCTTGGATAATCGGTGCAGGGAGGTTAAGGTTTTGATAAATTCCGTTGTGTTTCAGTGAGTGAATAGTCTCGGTAAAATCAATATCCTGGAAAATTGAAATTTGAGATTGAGCCTGAATATCACTTATCTTCATCTTGCCAATTTTCTTGGCAAGAATAAAACGACAAATACGGTTTAAGTAATTATTACCTTTTTGAAAGGAGTTAAACTCAATACCTGCGGTAGGATTAGAAACAACATCAATGAACATCATTTTAGGTATATCTTGCAATCCATTGAAAGGAACAGTTTAGGTGTCTGAGAAATAAATTGGGGATTGATGCACGATACACCTCTAAGGGCAAGTCCTGGTCGGAATTGGATAAAGATAAGGCAGATACTTAGGTGGACAAAATCTAAGGAATAATTAACTCTAACGAGATTAAACTCAGATGATTTTTGTCCCTTAAATGTTTATGATTCCTGTGTTTATGTAATCGTATCCAATTTTTAACCAGGAAGATAGATGTTCACGTCTAGATTACTCAAATCTTTAAGAATTGGTAGATAGTTTAAAGGGGAAGTAAAGCAGCAACTTAGCGTTGGGGCTGGTTTAGTTAGATCAGGGTGAGAACAAAACGATAATAGTGAAATGCCCTGTTCCCTGTTCCCTGTTACACACCGAGCGAAGCCGAGGTGTTCCCTATTCCCGGATCAATGATTTATGGCTTATGAGCAAATAGCAACAATCCTGCCAATAGTGCCACAACTGCCGCCGCATAGAACACCCACTCTAAACCGCAGGACGCTAACACGGGTCCTAACAGGATAGGAGATATAAACTGTCCCAAAAACCCCGCACCTGTCCCAGCCGCTAGTACACTGGATTTCAGGTCTGGAGGAGCTAGATTCGCCAGAGTGCCGTAAAGGGTGGGAAGTACCAAACCAAATCCCATACCAAAGAATACAGCCGTCACCAAAATCCAACCCAGTTGGTGCAGGATGGGAATCGTACTTAAAGTTAACGCCATCAGACCTAACCCGATCGCAACAGTTGTAGGTCGTCCCCAGCGCTGGGCAAGCTTTTTCGCGCCAAATGCTGATATAATGGCTGCGCCTATTGCCCGTGATGCTAAAACAATTCCATTCACCACGCTTGTGGCGTCAATGGTTTGTTTGAGATATTGCGGGGCATAAATGACCACCGCGTACATGGCAATGGATACTAAACAGAGTGTGGATAAGAGGCGTAGGGTGTAGGGGCGTCCTAAAACCTGGCGCAGTTTACTTCCAGCATCTTTAGTGTCTGCCTTGGTTTTTGGGGAGGATTTTTCCGGTAAGAACTGTGCGGCTAAGATTGCTAGAGGTAGTCCTATCCCATACAGACCAAATGCCCATTGCCAGTGAAATGAACCCACCCAACCCCCAAGTAGGGGAAAAGCAATGCCCATAATAGTTAGGGTACTGGTTGCGTATCCCAACGCCTGCGATCGCGCTTCGCCTTCATACATGTTCCCCAAGATGCCCAAACCCGCCGCCGCAATTCCGCCACTCGCAGCACCCAATAACCCCCGCACAACTAACAACGGTATCAGTGAGTGCATGAAGGCACCAGCTACGCCAAATAAGGCGTAGAGAACTAATGACGGGATCAGCACCCGCAGATGCCCTATCCGATCTGCCACGATTCCTAACGGTGGACTAAATAGGGCAATGGTTAGGCAATGCAGGCTGACCAAATTTCCTGCTAATGCCGGATCAAGGTTAAGTTGCTGGATCATCTCTGGCAAAATTGGTGCCACCACTCCCCCCGCCATGGTGGTGAGAGAGCCAGCGACTAGCAGCACTAACAGCCGAGGATCACGTAACATAACTTAAAATACCTAAATATTTTGACAACTATAGCAGAAGGCTCCAAGCCAGGGGAGACATAAGACGAATGACATAAGACGAATGACGATCCAATGCATTGACTCCTAAAAAATTACAAGATAAATATGGTCAATCGACAACAGAGGCTCCGATATGGAACTGGCGACAACGCTAACTAGCCAAAACGTGCAAAACGTGATTAGAGAAGTAGGGATTAACCCTAACTACTGGTATCCCGTGGCTTGGGCAAATCAAATCCAACCGGGTAAAATCTTACCTGTCAAGATTTGGCAACAATCGCTCGCCGTTTACCGGACTCCCATCGGTCAACTCCATGCGTTAGAAAATGCTTGTCCTCACAAAGGTGTAGAACTGCATAAAGGCATTGTTCAAGATGAGTATTTAGCCTGTCCTTATCATGGCTGGCAGTTTGATGGTGCAGGAAAGTGTGTAGGCATTCCCTACTTTCCCCCAGAACAGAAACTACCCTGCGCTCAAGTCCGTACTTATCCGATTCAGGAAAAATACAAGCTGATTTGGATCTTTCCTGGAGATCCTACCTTAGCCAAAACCTGTCAACCGCCAGATATGCCAGAATTTGACCATCCGGACTGGTTTATGGTTCCCGTGAGTGCCAGGATGAAGTCTCATTTTTCTATCTGTAATGAAAATTCCATGGATGTTTTTCATGGATTTTTGCACCAAAACCTGCAAGGATGGTTTGATCCAGTTCTCAAGCGGTTGCAGGAAACGGAAAATACCGTCTGTGCGGAGTACGATGTCTCCTATAAAGGGCGTATGGCTCAATGGTTAGGGTTAAGCGATCGCGCGGATCAAGTGACTCGGCGCACGATATCGGTACAGTATCGCTATCCCCATTATTACAGTTCTCTAGAAGGCGTCTCTAACCTCTACCTGATGCGCCTCCCCATCGGATTAACGGAAAGTCGCTCCTTTGCTCTATTCTTTTTCAAGGTTCCCCTACCCCCATGGTTCCGTAAGCTATTCGACCCCCTCTTGTCTACCATACTGGAACGGTTTGTATTTATGCGATTTCTCAATCAAGATATTGAAATGATGGAAAGTGAGCAGCGAACCTATCTGGCAAATCCCCAGCGTCGCTATGTGGAAGTCAATCCCGCAATCATTGCCGTGCAGCGGTTGATTCGGCGGCAATTTCAACTACTCCAGGCGGCTAATGCTGAGCCTGGGGATGATCAAGACTACTGATGAGGATGGTGCATGAAGGCAAACGTTTCTGAGCATCTCTATGGAAGCAGGGGAAACAGGGGAGATTTTAGCGGGTCAGTTATTTCTGCCATGCTGCATTAACATAACATTAGCTCAGACTGGCTATAGCGCTTCGCGCTGGTCTAGTTACACTTTGTTTGTACGAACATCTCATCTGGACTCAGCTTCAGGTAAGGGAGTTGTAAATACACCAGAGCGAACTGCTATATCTGTCACACCGAATCTGTCACACCGAATGGCTGTGTCCACAGTTGTCCAGCGTTAGGGGGAAGGATCGCTCTCAAGCTGAAGATAGATGATTATGGCATGGATTGGAGTCATCCTGATAAAGGAAAAGCGAACAGATGAATCAATTACCCATGACAAAGGAACAGTCAATCCGCCAAAATCAGGATGCTACCCGCGTTACCCACGATCCCACATTGAACAAAGATGCTGTTAATGAGGTGATGGAAAGCTATGAAGCCGATACTGACTCAGAGGCGACAGAGGAACTTGATCCATCCACGGAACAGGAATTGGGTGAAGTCGAACAAGCGTTAGAAGATTTAACGATTGGGATTGAAGATCGATCGTGATCAGGTGTTGTCGTTCACTTAAGTAGCTTGTCTGCTATATGTTTGGGAAGTCCCTGAGTTGTTAGTCTGGATCTGATACAAACCGCGATCGCATCCAGACAAATTCTACAACCCAATGGTCAGTTCCAATACCGTCGTTCTACCTCAACCTCACACCATCCCGGTAACTTATCCGTTAAGTATTGCACCGATGATGGATCGCACGGATCGCCATTTTCGGTATTTTATGCGCCAGATTACCCGCTGCACTCTCCTCTATACCGAGATGGTAACCAGTGCAGCAATTATACATGGCGATCGCGATCGCCTGTTGGGTTTTTCCCCCGAAGAGAAACCCTTAGTGCTGCAAGTGGGGGGAGATAATCCCCTAGAACTTGCCGAATGCGCCCGAATTGCTGAAGGGATGGGGTATGACCAGATTAATCTTAACGTAGGATGTCCGAGCGATCGCGTGCAAAATGGGAACTTTGGTGCTTGTCTGATGGCGCAACCGGAACGGGTGGCGCGGGGGGTGGAAGCGATGATTCAGGCGGTTACAATACCAGTTACCGTCAAGCATCGGATTGGCATAGATGAGTGCGATCGCTATGAGGACATGGCAAACTTTGTCCGTATTGTCTCAGAAGCCGGATGTCAACACTTTAGTGTCCATGCGCGGAAGGCGTGGTTACAGGGATTAAGTCCCAAGGAAAATCGCACAGTTCCGCCTTTACGGTATAGTGATGTGCATCGCCTAAAACAAGAATTTCCCCAGTTATTTATTGAGATTAACGGCGGATTTACGAGTTTAGAACAGGTACAGGAACAGTTAAAATTTGTCGATGCGGTAATGATTGGACGCGCCGCCTACGATAATCCTTATCTATTTGCTCAAGCTGATTGTCAGATATTTGGTCAGGAAGGTATAGCGCCAACTCGCCATCAGGTTGTGGAAGGGATGTTGGATTATATTGATCATTGGGTGGCAAAAGGATTGAAGTTGAATAAAATTACCCGCCATATCCTGCAATTATTTTCTGGACAACCTGGAAGTCGTGCTTGGAAGCGACATTTAACCGAAAAATCTTGTATTCCGGGTGTAGGTTCTGAAGTAATGCGGGAAGCCTTGGCGAAAGTACCTAACTCGTCCCTGAGTGTGAGATGAAATGGAAAGCGATCGTGAATCGCTTGTCTGAGGAACGCCGACAGGAAGTGTTAGATTTTGCTGTTTTTTGGGTCAGAGGTAGTTACAGGATATATTGTAGGGGCGACCCGCCGCATACAATTAATATCGCCCAACCCTTAATTTTATCGGGTCGCCCTGCATCAGGTAAACTGTTCGGCATTTAAACCTTAATGTCAATAATGACGAAATCCTTGTAGTGCGTTTAGCGAAGCCATGCCGCAGGCTTTGCATCTTGCTCGCTACTAATACCCAATTTAAATGCATGACGGCTGATCAGGAATTATCGGACACCGCGTACCTTTAGAAAAGGGCGAGTCGAGATAGATTAATTCTCACACCACCTACGATATGCAGCGACTCGCCCCTACAACCCCGATAATCCTGACAATCCCGATAAGTCCAACAAACTATTGGTTCATACACCAAATTTTATTCAAGTTCAAGGTATACCTGTCGCCATACAGGTGAGAACGTTCTTGACGGCTGAAACGAGAAGGTACCAGTAAGGACTCTTTTGCCTTCTGCCTTGGGCTATAGGATGACAACCATTCAAAATGCTCAAAGAACGCTAGGATTGACGTAGTTGTGCTGTCAAACTCGGTGAATTATGGCTCAAACACTATCTCCCCCCTTAGCATTAACCTCGGAAAATGTCGAAGCTGTCCTCGATGAATTGCGTCCTTACCTGATGGCTGATGGCGGTAACGTTGATTTAGTTGAAATCGACGGTCCGATTGTAAAACTGCGGCTACAAGGTGCTTGTGGGTCTTGTCCCAGTTCTGCCATGACCCTGAAAATGGGTATTGAACGCCGCTTACGGGAATTTATCCCGGAAATCGTGGAAGTTGAACAAGTCATGTAATTATTCTGCGTTTTTAGTTTGGCGTTAAGGGTTAAGAGTTATAAAGTGAGAGAACCCCCTCTTCACACCTAAACTCTAGACCCTTAACGTTTACTATTAACGATGAGTCATCCGTTATACGTCGCCTTTATCTGGCATCAGCATCAACCTCTCTATAAAAGTCGCAACAGCGTGTCCGGCTCAAATGGACGGTATCGCCTCCCTTGGGCGCGGCTGCATGGGACGAAAGATTATTTGGATTTAGTGCTATTGTTAGAGCGCTATCCTAAGTTACACCAAACGGTCAACTTGGTGCCGTCGCTGATTTTGCAGTTGGAAGATTACATGGCGGGGACAGCCTTTGACCCCTATCTGGAGTTGACCCTGACGCCAACCGACCAACTCAAGCTGGATCAACGACAGTTTATCGTTGAGCATTTTTTTGATGCCAATCACCGCACCCTGATTGACCCCCATCCTCGATATGCCGAACTATACGAGATGCGGCAAGAAAAAGGGAAAACTTGGTGTGCAGATCATTGGACGCATCAGGATTTCAGCGATTTACTGGCATGGCATAACTTGGCGTGGATTGACCCAATATTTTGGGATGACCCAGAAATTGCCGCTTGGTTGGAAAAAGGACGAAACTTTACATTAAGCGATCGCCAGCGGATTTATTCTAAACAACGAGATATCCTTAAGCGCATCATCCCTCAACATCGCCAGATGCAAGAGGCGGGTCAGTTGGAGGTGACAACAACGCCCTATACTCACCCGATTTTACCCTTACTGGCAAATACCGATTCCGGACGGGTGGCGATTCCGGATATGACTTTACCCCTACAGCGTTTTCGGTGGGAAGAAGATATTCCCCGTCACCTGCAAAAAGCGTGGCAGATGTATGAAGAACGATTTGGACGCACACCACGCGGCTTGTGGCCCTCAGAACAGTCGGTGAGTCCAGCCATTCTACCCTATATCGCCGAGGCAGGATTTAAGTGGATTTGTTCCGATGAGGCGGTATTGGGGTGGACAGTGCAGCACTTTTTCCACCGGGATGAAACCGGAACCCTGATGGAACCCACGTTACTCTATCGCCCCTATCGCTTAGAGACACCCCAGGGGAATTTGGCAATTGTGTTTCGGGATCACCGCTTATCGGATTTAATTGGCTTTTCCTACGGATCAATGGAACCCAAGCAGGCGTCAACGGATTTTGTCAGCCACTTAGAAGCGATTTCCCGTTCGATTAAACGCCTACAGCAAGAGGGAGGGACTGGATTAGATCAACCGTGGCTAGTAACCATTGCCTTGGATGGAGAGAATTGCTGGGAATTTTACCAAAAAGACGGGATTCCTTTCCTTACCTCACTGTATGAAAAACTCTCGGCGCATCCGCAGATAAAATTGGTTACGGTGTCGGAATTTCTGGATCAGTTTCCTCCTAATGCTACACTTCCAGCCGATCGACTGCATAGTGGATCATGGGTGGATGGTAGTTTTAGCACTTGGATTGGTGACCCCGTGAAGAATCGGGCATGGGATTTACTCACCCAAGCGCGGCAAACCTTAGCCAATCATCCTGAAGCCACACCAGACAACAATCCGGAAGTCTGGGAAGCCTTATATGCGGCGGAAGGTTCAGATTGGTTTTGGTGGTTTGGTGAGGGTCATTCATCCAACCAAGATGCTATTTTTGACCAGTTATTCCGGGAACATTTGACTGGGATTTATCAGGCATTAAATGAACCAATTCCTGCCAGTCTCAAGCAACCTCTAGACACCTACGAATCGAAAGGCGATCACCGACCTCTGAGTTTTATTCATCCAGTGATTGATGGCTTTGGCGATGAGCAAGATTGGGATAAAGCGGGTCGGATCGAAGTAGGTGGCGCACGGGGAACGATGCACCGCAGTAGTGTGATTCAGCGGTTATGGTATGGTTTGGATCACCTGAATTTTTACCTGCGATTGGATTTTCAAGCCGGGATTCAAATTGGTCAGGATATTCCCCCGGAATTGCATTTATTATGGTTTTATCCGAATCGCACGGTTCACAATAGTCCAGCCCCTTTAGCTGAGGTTCCTGATACTGCCCCGGTAAACTATTTATTTCACCACCATTTAGGGATTAATTTGTTAACGGGTTCGACGTGGTTAGAAGAAGCCGGAGAATACTATCACTGGCATCCCCGCAAAAGTCGCGCCCAAGTTGCGCTGAAGCAGTGTTTAGAAGTGGCTGTTCCCTGGGCAGATTTGCAGGTGGAACCGGATTATCTGCTGCAGTTGGTAATGGTTTCTGCGGATAATGGCATGTTCCGCAGTTATATCCCAGAGGATAAATTGGTGGGGTTACAAGTGCCGTAAACGGGTTGATTGTTCATTGTTCATGGTTTTTTTCGCTATGAATGATGAACAATTTAGCCAATTGATGAGCAAAGGAGAATTTGAAGGATGACGGATTTTCGTAAGTTGAAAGAATGGAATAAAGCCCACGAGTTAACCGTTGAGGTTTATCAGGTGACTAGAGGGTTTCCGGAAGAGGAATTACTGGGGTTAACTCAACAGATTCGTCTGGCTTGTGCAGCGATTCCGATTAAAATTGCTCAGGGGTGCGATCGCGAGGAGGCGGAAGACAGACTCAGCTTCCTGCGGCTGGCGAGGGATTCGGCGATTGAGGTGGAGTATTATCTGCTGCTGTGTTATGAGTTGGAATTGCTGAGTGCTACGGACTATGATCGTTTGGTCAGTGGTGTGGTTGAGGTGAAAGAATTGTTGGAGTCTTTTATCCAAAACTTCTATGGAAATTTTTGAACTCTTTTCTCTGTGCGATCGCATATCTTGGAGTCTGGGCGATTTCCTAAACTTCAGGTTCAATCCCCGCAGCTCGTAACTGTGCAGCTAACCGTTCTGATCGTTCACGACCTGTTAACAGAAGATTGCCTTGGTCATCCCACCAGCGCAGCCACGGTAATTCGATATTCTGATACTGTCCCTGCCAAATTCCCAATTCTAGTCCTAAAGGTGCGATCGCGTAATGACCTCGTTCGTTGGCTGGAATGACCTGATACTGACCTTCGATCAAGTGATAGACTTCAATACTGGCACGGCTGACTTCATAAATGCCGTAAAATGCTGGACGAATCACTTGTTCGTAAATCCAGAATTTACCTGGCTTTTGCATTCCGCCTTCTTCTGGAAATAAAGGGGTTCTATCTCTTTCCTCTGCGCCGTTCCCTGATGCAAATTCTAAGACAATAAATGGAGGAATTAACTCTTGCCAAAGGACGTAGGAACGCCGTACTTGACCATTGAGGGTTGGCGAAACATTCGGGACATAGAACCAATCGGGTGCTTCTGCACCGCGTTCGGGGGGTTCTGTCATCCGCCAATAAATCCCGCAATCTTGACCAATACAATAACGCCCGTTAGGATGACGTTCTTGGAGAATAGGTTCTATAGAATCCGTTAATAGGATACTTTGGGGATGTTCTTGGAAATTCTTCACAAAAGAACCATCAGATTCGGGGAGTTGGGTATGGTTGGGGAGAGTGGAGTTGGGTGAGGGAACGGTGGAAGTCATGGGGAGATAGTTTCAGGGCTAGAGTAGCGATCGCTCTACTATTACAGTGTGAACTACCTACATCAAATCGAAGATTATGATGTAAGCTTCGTGTCTCATTCGCCGATGCCGCCATACCCGAAAGTATATTGGTCTTACTCAGCGTTTCTGGTTAGTCACCTAACCTTTATCTCCTCAATGGGAGAACCCACGCAGCTGCCCTGATTCCCAAGGCAGAAATTCTTAGATAGCTTGTAAGGTTTTCCGATTTTACGGGCAGAGCAGCATGGACATCTTTAGATCCAGCGGCTTTTCTGATTCCCTAGTCTCTGCCGAGTACATACTTTATACCCAAAGGGTGGCCTCTTAGTCAGCTAGGTGGGTACAACGACCGAATAAAATTATAACATAAGAAAACAGGTTTTCTTTTCCAAGTTCTAATCCACACGCGATCGCACTGTCTATCGGGAGCATGTCAGTTTTACCAAAATGCTCTTGTAGGTTGGGTAGAGCGTAAGCGTTACCCAACAGGCTAACGATGGGGTTGAGTTTCGTTCCAAGGGTTCGCTTCTGTGCTGATTACTCAGCCTCACCGATGAGGGTAAATGCTGCCCATTGTTTAGGATTAGGATATTGTTTCATTGTTGTCAGCATTGCCTGACGTAGGGCAACGGCTTTGTCAGGATTTTGTTGTAAATTGCGGTAAAATTCTGTCATTAAAAAGGCGGTAGAATCATCGTTAACTGCCCAGAGGGAGACTAAAATGCTGGGAACTCCGGCAGATATTAACGAGCGAGATAAGCCAATGACACCATCTCCTTTTATGTCGCCGCGCCCGGTGTCGCAAGCGCTGAGGACGACTAAATCAGCAGAGAGTTTCATGTCGAAGATTTCCCCGGCGGTGAGTAAACCATCAACTACATCATCAGGTTTACCGGAAGGGGCAAGGGCGATCGCTCCTGGTACGCCAAAGCCTTTAAAATCATGGAGTAAGCCGTGGGTGGCTAGATGAATGATGCGTGCCTGCTGCATTTTCTCCATCACTGCTGCTTTGGTGGCTTGGCTACCTATCAGGGCTTCGGTGTTGAAGAAGTCGGCAATTTGATTGGCTTCTCGTTCTGCACCAGGGAGAGGAGTTAAGTTGGCAACTAATTCCCCAAATTGGATTTTGGGCATGGTAGGATTGCCGACGACTAGCACATCTCCGGTTGAGTTTTGAGTGTTTGGCTTCTGCTTGCGGGTTAAGTCGAGAACTTGGATGGCGGGTGCGGTGAGGATGGTATGTTTTTCGACTAAATAGTTGCCTTGCTCGTCTTGCAGGGCGGGGAAGGGGACGAGAAAGAGGGAGGCTTGCGGGATGAAGATGACTCGCTCGTTGGGGTCTTTGGGTAGCAAGTCGGCAATGGGGGCGATGAGTAGTTTATGGAGTTGCCGTAATTTTTCGGTTGAGTTTTCGGGTTGGGGATTGACGACGGTTACATCGAAGAGACTGCGACCTCTGACACCAATATTATCACGGCTGGTGGTAACAAGTTCTTGTAGGGATGTGTTCAGGGATTTGAGGTCTACTTGTTTAAAGGCAATTTCTCCGGTGGGTTTGATAACCCAGATGTAGATAGCTTCATACCCTATTGTGGAATACTGAACCAGTGTGGCGTTTTGTTCAGAGGCAATTTGCTTAATTTCTTGAAGGGTTGGGGGTTTGATATTGAGTTGATTGCTGGGGTTTTGTGAGAGTTTTGAGTCTAATAACTCCACCAAGGCACGTCCGCGACTGCGTTCGGCAATTTCTAAGGCTTTGTCAATTTTATTCTGTGCGACTAAGGCATATTGCAGCCAAAGGTAGGTAGTCGCTTGCCGTTCAAAAATGGAGATTTTCTGGTCATCTTTTAAGTTTCGTTGTCGCAGTGACTCCCAAACCTCAATAGCTGCGAATAAGGTGATTTCGGCTTGGGAATACTTACCTTGTATATTGTAAATCAACCCAATATTGTTGAGCGTTGTACCTTCTACTGCCCGGTTACCAATTTCCGTGGCAATGGCTAAGGCTTTTTGATGAGATTCCAACGCTTGTCGGTACTGTCCTAGGTCGGCGTAAACTCCCCCAATATTATTGAGCGTTGTCCCTTCTCCTCCCTTGTTACCAATTTCCGTGGCAATGGCTAAGGCTTTTTGATAAGATTCCAACGCTTGTGGGTACTGTCCCAGATTGCGATAAACTTCCCCAATATTGTTGAGCGTTGTCCCTTCTCCTCCCTTGTTACCAATTTCCTTGTGAATGGCTAAGGCTTGTTGATAATATTCCAACGCTTGTGGGTACTCTCCCAGGTAGCCGTAAACTGCCCCAATATTGTTGAGCGTTTTACCTTCTCCTGAAGAGTCACCAATATCTTGGGCAATGGCTAAAGCTTGTTGATAGTACTCCAACGCTTGTGGGTATTGTCCCAAGTTGGAGTAAACTAACCCAATACTGTTGAGCGTCGAACCTTCTCTTCTCTTATCACCAATTTCCGTGTGAATGGCTAAGGCTTGTTGATAATTCTCCAACGCTTTTGGGTACTGTCCCAGATTGCGATAAACTCCCCCAATATTATTGAGCGTTGTCCCTTCCAATGCCCGGTTACCAATTTCCGTGGCAATGGCTAAGGCTTGTTGATAAGACTCCAACGCCTTTGGGTATTGTCCCAAGTTGGAGTAAACTAACCCAATATTGTTGAGCGTTTTACCTTCTCCTGAAGAGTCACCAATATCTTGGGCAATGGCTAAAGCTTGTTGATAATATTCCAGCGCTTTTGGGTACTGTCCCAGGCTGTCGTAAACTGCCCCAATATTGTTGAGCGTTTTACCTTCTTCTGAAGAGTCACCAATATCTTGGGCAATGGCTAAGACTTGTTGAAAAGACTCCAACGCTTGTGGGTATTGTCCCAAGTTGAAGTAAACTAACCCAATATTGTTGAGCGTTTTACCTTCTCCTGAAGAGTCACCAATATCTTGGGCAATGGCTAAGACTTTTTGAAAAGACTCCAACGCTTGTGGGTATTGTCCCAAGTTTAAGTAAACTACCCCAATATTGTTGAGTGTTACAACTTCTCCTCTCTTATCACCAATATCTTGGGCAATGGCTAAGACTTGTTGAAAAGACTCCAACGCTTGTGGGTACTGTCCCAAGTTGGAGTAAACTAACCCAATATTGCTGAGTATCGCACCTTCTCCTGAAGAGTCACCAATGTCTTGGAGAATGGCTAAAGCTTGTTGATAAGACTCCAGCGCTTTTGGGTACTGTCCCAAGTTGTCGTAAACTAACCCAATATTGTTGAGTGTTGTAACTTCTCCTCTCTTATCACCAATTTCAGTGCGAATGGCTAAAGCTTGTTGATAAAACTCCAACGCTTGTGGGTACTGTCCCAGATTGCGATAAACTTCCCCAATATTGTTGAGTGTTGCACCTTCTC
This sequence comes from Coleofasciculus sp. B1-GNL1-01, assembly GCF_040220235.1. Classification (NCBI taxonomy): domain Bacteria; kingdom Bacillati; phylum Cyanobacteriota; class Cyanophyceae; order Coleofasciculales; family Coleofasciculaceae; genus Coleofasciculus; species Coleofasciculus sp. B1-GNL1-01. Next base: position 63,331 of record NZ_JAVJTO010000017.1, on the reverse strand, counting down.
CTCTCCTATCACCAATGTCTTGGACAATGGCTAAGGCTTGTTGATAAAACTCCAACGCTTGTGGGTACTGTCCCAGGTTGCGGTAAACTGACCCAATATTGCTGAGCCTTGTACCTTCTCCTGCCCGATCACCAATGTCTTGGGCAATGGCTAAAGCTTGTTGAAAAGACTCCAACGCTTGTGGGTACTGTCCCAGGCTTTGGTAAACTCTCCCAATACCGAGGAGAGTTATTCCTTCATATTGGCGCTCTCCAGTTTCTCTGACAATAACTAAAACAGTTTGAAGCGTCTCCAAAGCTTCTCCAAACTGACCTTGCTGATACTGCTGAACTCCTACTTCTAATAGGCGCAGCGCCTCGTTATTCCGTTCTTCTCTTGTCTGCGCCTGCGCCAAAGCAGCACCACTTCCCCCACTATTCCCCACCCCTGGTAACGGACAACTCACCCCAATGAGTAAGGAGGCAGTAACAACACTAAGACGGTATAAATGACGATACATAGACAACTTTCTCTATTAATGGGTTAGCAAACTGCTCGTACATATCTCCCCTACGGAGAAGGTTATGCAAAAAATTACTCAACTTATCGAGAAATGAACGCTTGTTGTATGCGAACTCTCCACACTCGCTCAGAGGGTGTTTGAAAAGTGTCACTTGTCATTCTAAGCGCAACCCTTCACGGAGCTTGCCCTTGAACGAAGTGAAGGGTTCGAGGGTAAACTCCGTGGAGCGCGAAGAATCTCTGTGTAGCGTTGCGGTTCGAGATGCTTCACTACGCTATCGCTCCGTTCAGCATGACATTTTAGACTTCTCAAACATCCTCTCAGCTCACCTCAAATGTAATCGACAACGTCGCAATCTCCGCCGTACTGATACGCCTCGCTCTCACAGCCGCAATACTGCGTTCCTCACTCAAATCCGCCAACAAATCCCCAACCACCTCAACAGGTTCCCTCAACGCCAACGCCCCCTCACTCCGATTCAACTCCTGCGCTAACGATACCAACGTTTTAACCGCCCTTTCCATCGGCGTGCGGCTAGCAATTACCAACGCTTCAGCCGTTCCGCTTTCCCTCGCCTGTAACCTCAATTGCTTCGGATCGCCAATCGTTAAAGTGCGCCCTGGATCTAAGCGCATCCCTTCCTTAGACGTGGGATAAAGATAAGGAAACACTACCACTAACCCACCCGTAGAGTCAATCAACAGCGTTGTCAGATACAGGGGTTCGCTTTCCCGGTTCGTGACGCGAAACTGAAACAGCTTTTGTACGGGTAAGCGGTTGGGATACACTGACTCTTGACTGGCTTGCTCTCGCCCTGTCGTTGTTCTAGCAAGTACCCGTTCCGGTTTTTCTACCAAATGCATCGACACCTCCACATTCAGTTGAGAAGCCCCTGCATTGAGCGTTTTTTTAATAATATAGGTAGCTAAAAAGGATTTTAGTTTGGGTTCGAGACGTTCGATCGCATCCGTAACCGTTTCCCCCACCTCACCAAACGATCGCGGTACGGGGACAAAGGCTTCGGTAAATAAACCAATACTACCCACCGCCGGAAGATTAGCAACCCCATCCCGTTGCAATTCCCGATAAGAATCGACACTCACCCGACTGAGGATAGATTGCACGCCGCCAGGATAGGGAACATTTCCCGGTTGTGCGGGAATAATTTCCGTCCGAGGCAGAGCCGCGATCGCATTTTGTAGTAGATTAATCTCACCCGAAAGTGACGGATCGACACCGAGGCGGAGAGTGAGATTCGCCGGAATGACGCGACTGTATTCTTGCAGCAGCATTCCCGGTTGCAGCGAAGTCACTCCATCGGTTTCCACCAACTTCGCTTCCCCCCACAAACCGTCACGGGATACCAACTCTACCTTGCCAGAATTCTGTCCCCCATCGTTTGCCATTGCAAATGTAGCACCCGGCTGAAACGCTTCCAAACTTTCTCTCCCAACTCCCCCCAGCCACAACATTGCCTCGTCACCGTTAACTTGGGTAATCACCGCATCCGCAGGAGGCACTTGTCGGTTAAAAAAGTAGATAGGACGATTGCGATCGCCATCCGCTAACGGCACTTGACGAGAAAGGGACTTTATGTTGTGAGCAATCTTGGCAATAGCATTTCCTACCGTATCTGTTTGCTGCCAGAGATACTGTGTCATCAGGTAGGTAAACGCCCCCGCATAAAAGCCACCTAAATAAGCATCTAAAGCTTCTTGATCCCGTTGCGCGGAGGCAACAACAATCCCTTTAGCGACTCCCCGACAGCGCCGATTAGTAACTTTTTCCGGAGATAGTTGTAACATTTCCATCCAGCGTTTTTGATAGGCAATTTCTTCCGGGCTGGGTTGAAATTCTTTACCGGAAACAGAACGCACGCGAAAGTTTCCACGAGTGCCACCCCCAGAGTAACAACTATCCAGTACTGCCGTAACATTTTCAGTATTTAACGCCGACATCAGCAGAAATAAACTGCGTCCCATAATATCTAGTGCAATGCCATTTTGCCCGTCATCCGCCGGAACTAACGTGCTATTCAATTCATCATTAACAATTTGGTTGGGGCAGTTTTGGAGGGAATTTGGGTCGTATAATCGGGAACCATGACCGGAAAAATGGAAAACAACGACATCTCCGGGTTTTGCTTGTTTAATTAAATGTTCTTCAAACGCAGTTAAGATTATCTGGCGAGTCGGTTGCTTGTCCGGAGTTTCATCACTTGTTAAGCTGATAATATCATGGGGATGGAAACCAAAACGGTGAATCAGCAGGTATTCTTGCAAATCTACATCTGTGACACAGCCTGCTAAATTGCCGAAGCGATCGCTATTGGGATACTGATTAATTCCGACTAACAGCGCCAACTTACGTGGAGTATCTTGGGCGAGAACTTTAGCATAGCGATGGCTTTTTTGGATAATATCCCACTGGCTTAATCCCAAGGTGGCTAAAGTTGAGCCAGCAAATTGTAAGAAGTGACGGCGAGAAAGGTGATACATGATAACAATTTTGGATTATGGGTTGACGCTTCACCCACATTTTTGGATTGTATTTTTATAGCACTACGAGGATATGTTAGGACATCAGTTGATCCCAAGAGGGAACAGGGAACAGGGAACAGGGAACAGGTAACAGGTAACAGGTAACAGTAAAGAATGTCCTAACCTGTCTTAGTACCGCTATACTTTCCCACCCCTGTTATGCTGGAATTTAGACTCATTCAACGGATCTGGAGACTTGCCCAAGGGAAAGTTACAGAGTACCGATTGCTGGCTTACTATACCTACTATCTCTCAACTTGAGGGAAAATATGCATAAATTGAATCACCTCTAGGCTGGGGTGATGCTGCGCGATCGCACGATGGGTTGGTTCATCCTGATAAGCGATCGCGTGGGGAATAAGGGCTAAAGCCCTGACTACAAACTATGAACGTTTTCCTCCCTGAACATCGCCTAACACATCATCACTCCAATGCACGGGAAACTCATCGCCCCTTTCACCAATAAATTGATCCAGTTTCTCTAGGGCTAGGGGTTCAGGGAGTGGGTAACGTACCCGAATCGTCTTCGGTAAATCGGTGTAGTAGTGCATAAACGTGGCAAAATCCCTGGGATATTTGTCCTCATCTACGCCAACAAACTCACCCCGTAAACGGGCGCGGTTGAGAACAGTACGCCAATCCTCAATCGAAGACAAACCGATGGAATCTGTTCCATGAGAAAAGAGCATCATGTAGATCTCATCATAAGCGTCTGTACTGTCTAAATATTGGTTTAGCCAATTGAAAGACACTTCCGTATTAAACTTCATCCAAAACGGTACTGAACCCGTTCGCAACGTCCAAAACGGTTCTTGCAGGATAAAGGATTCAACTAATAACCGATTGGAAACAATCTGACGCTGCTTGTACCACCACCGATAAAATTCAGCCACAAAGGGACTCATATCCTCCGGTTGCTCAAACGTGATCCGCCGCACCCGATACCCTCGCTGACGGGCAAAACGCTCCACATCCTCGCGTAGGCTTGGCTCAAAGCCCCACTCCGCCTCGGGGCGATCGCGATCTGGAGTGGGTGCGTCCCATTGTCGCAGAGGTGACTGGTATTTCTCCAGAAACTGAGCAACTCGTTCGCCACCGTGGAGGAACTCTTCTGCTGTTGCACCACCTAATGCGCCAAACTGGAAAATATGGCGATCGCTAATCTGAGTTGTCGGGAAGGTGCGCTGACATTCGACGAGAAAAATTGTCCCGCCTCTGGGTAACGAATTCTCCAAGAAGCGCTCATACGTTTTACCCAAGCGCAAGCGCTTGACGCGAAAATAGCTCATTCCCTGACTCGTCAGCCGATCCTGACTCGGATCATGCATCTGATATAACGTGAGATCAGGATTAGCCTCTAGTAGATCCCTAGCGGGTTGTTTACTCCACTCTAAAATCTTTTTTGGCTCGTCTGGATCAATCCCTGGATGCTTTACTGGGATGAGAAAGGTTTGGGGTAACCATGGCATGTCCAAAGCGGCGTAGAGATGAACCAACGCCCCACAGGAAGAACCGATCGCAACGGCTGGGTAGGAACGCTGGGGATACTCACTCACCATCCATTGAGCCACAGCATCAGCACTGACATTCCCTAACTGATCAGCGGCAATGGCTTCACCTGCACTACCCTGAATGTAAATCGATTCCTGGAGAGAACGGGGTAACTGGTTCACTAGGGCGATGAGGGGTTCTGTAACAGGTGGTGCGATACCGACTCCGGGAAAATCTTCCCCCCGTAAATACGCCGCCGTCGCCCGCAGCATCCCTGAGGCGGAGTCAAAGTCAGCAATGTAAGGGGGGGCTATTCGCATCATTGCCAACATAGAAGTCAACATGCGATTGTTAAAAGGTATATTCACTTAGATCTCCTGTGTCAACTGATGCGATTTTGTTGCCTCTAGGAACGCTTTTGTTATACGGCTCAATTCTACAGGAGCGCTGTAATTGAGGGTATGTCCGCCCCCAGGAATCACGGCTAATTGACCTTGGGGCAACAGTTCCACGACTTCCTCTGCCCAATACGGTGGCACCAGAGGGTCTTTTTCACCGCGCACAACCAGGGTGGGGACTTGTACGTCGGGAAGCTTTGCCTCGATGCGATCGGCTAAGGCAATCTGGATCGTACAAACAGCCCGCAGCAAACCAGCCTGCCAATAATCGTAGAGTTGAATCGGTGCTTGGGAGGAATCTTCATAGCGTGAGTCTAGAATCAATTGCCACAACTGTTCCCCGAAGGTGCGGGTGTGCCGATTCATTGTTGGTCCCTGAAGCACCGCCCGTTCGATACGATGAGGATGACGGATGGCAAACTCTACAATAATTTGACAGCCGAAGGAATTCCCCAGCATTGTCGCCTTCTCGATTCCTACGGCGTCCATCCATTTACACAAAATATCGGCTAATTCAGGTAACTCCAGCATATAGTCTGGCTTATCACTTTCACCATAACCGGGCAAGTCGGGCGCGTAGACATGAGCAACGGGTGCGAGTAACTCAGCGGTGGGCATCATATAGCGACTGGAAACCACCAGTCCATGGATCAGGATCACAGTTGGAGCGTCTTCGGGTAGCGCCTCTGCCGATCTGCGATCGTGTATGGACAAACCATCAACCATTGTGTACTGACGTTGCAGTTTTTCTTCAGATAAAGTCATTATTAAGTAGGTGGGCAAAATTAAAGTTAACGGCGGGGGTCGTCATTTGTCATTTGTCATTTGTCATACTCGCTTTCATCGAGAAGCAAGCTACGTTTATGTAAGGGTTGGAGGACAAGGACACAGGGCACAGGGAACGGGGAACACCTCGGCTTCGCTCGGTGTGTAACGGGGAACGGTAAGGATTTGACATCTCTAATTAACGCCATTCTCCTGTTAGAAGTGGTTCAATGGGATGGCGTGACTTACGCATCCGCAGATCATTCAGAATTTCCGCCGTACTTTCGGTTTCTGATTGTGGATCGAGTTCGATACCGAGTTCTTTAGAAACATCGGCGGCGGCTGAAATTAACACCATTTCAGCGCCACTGTAATCGAGAAAATCTGGGGGGTTGGCGGCAATAAAACGATGATTTTCAAACTGTTTTTGCAGGTGTTGCGGGAAGTCAACTTTTTGCTCCTCTCCTAAGCCAGCGCCCTGCGGAGATGGTTTATCGGGATTTTTGATATTAAGAATATAACTTCCTTCCGGTTCGATCCGTAGTTCCTGCTGCGCCTGACCTTGTTCTTCCGGAAGTTCCAGGGCATAGACAAGATGAGTGTGATCGTTATGAAGCACCAGATCATAGACCCCTTCGCCAACGGAACGGGCAGCAGGTTGCTCTCGTTTGCCTCGGGTTTTTGTCTGATAGGTCTTTTCTCTTAAACCCTGCTCAATCTTTTTGGCGTCACTACTGACACTTTCGACAAAGCCCCAAGTTTGTTGCCCATGCTGGCTCACTTCTGGTAGTTGTTTTTGTCCGACTACAATCAGGCGATAGGATGCCTTTCCGTGAGGTTTCAGAACTATGTAGAACCGCTGCACATCATCAAGTCCTTCGACAGAATGTTCTTCGACTTTGGGTCGGTAACAGAAGTAGATGTTGCCTTGTTCAAGAACTTCTACGTTGTTCTGTTGGTCTCGATCGTTTGCCATGAAATTGCTCCTTATTTTTTATTCCGTATATAGAGATATAGGGTTGGTATAATTGCCAGAACACCAGTCCAGTAATAGGGGTTGACGAATAAACTAAAATGTGAATAATTTTGAGTAATCTTTTTTATGTATTACTCAACTGAGGCTCTCGGCATAGTTTTTCGGTAAATTCGTGTCGTTGAATACACTTCAGCTTAGACTCATGCCTGGTGAAAAATACCCTATCTTTAGGCTGAAATAACTGTAAGTAGGTTGATGGAAATAAATGAAACTATGTTAATTTATGTAAATACAAGCTTCAAACCCTTACGTAGCTTGCTATTGGCGTTTAGTGAGTTAAAGATGACGTCAATAAAATCCTCTTCAAAGACGCGATCGCGATCACCAGGACAAACAAAGTAATGAATTCACGTAACCAGACATATTCGGGGCGAGTCGCGTAAATAATGATGTTACTATCAAGTAGCATCATTGACTTCCCCTGGACGTTCACGATCCTGTCTGCTCTGGCGCTGCCATACTAAAGGATCGATCCCTGAAAATACCTGTGTCTGCGCTAATTGTTCTACTACTGCCGCCATTTGTTGCCCACGGCTGTGGGTTGTAATCAGCGGTTCTTCCTGGATAAAAGTGACTAGAACCTGAACCGGACAATCGCCCTGAAGCCCCTGATTGACTTCCTCCTGCCATTCCAGCAAATTGCCCTTCAGGATAGCCCGAAATGTACGCAGCATAAGCAATGGCTCTAAGCTTTGCAATCCATTCTAACCTCAAGTGTTTACTTTGCCTCACTCAAAGAGCGTTAAACTTTCATACACTTGATTGAAGAACTCAGAGAGTTTACCCTCATCTAATTTGCCATTCGTGCGAACCCCACTACAGACATCCACGCCAAAGGGTTGAACGGCTTGAATCGCATCCTTGACATTATCTGGAGTGAGTCCACCCGCTAAGAAAACAGGCACGTTGACTAATTCCCGGATGCGTCGGCTAATCGTCCAATCATGAACTCGCCCGGTTCTGCCCAGTTCTTTTTCTGGTAACAGGGGATTCCCCGAATCGAGTATCAATGCAGAAACAGAGGGCGCAACGGCTAACGCTTCCTCGATCGCGGCTTCGCTGGTAATATGAATCGCTTGGACAATGGCAATTCCAGGTAATGCCTGACGTAAATCATCATGGCTTCCCCACTGTAGGCGATCGCAAATCTGAATCGTGTTAACGCCTAGGCGTCGTTGCTGGGCAACAATGGCTAAGGTATCAAATTTACTGGTGAGTAGAAATGATGAGACACCCGGAGGGACTTTAGTGGTGACTTGGGCAATCAAGCCTTCAGACACCATACCCGGTCCACTGGGCATCTCGGATACTAAGCCTATGGCAGCAGCGCCATAACGAATGGCTAAATTGGCTTCGTTCATGCTACTAATGCAGCAAATTTTAACTCTGGGTCGGATTGTTGGTTCCATCAACTTCCTATGAAAAACGTTCTGATATAAAGGTTTGAGAAGAGGGCGACCCGACCCAATTTAGTAGAGGGCGACCCGACCGTCTGTAGGGGCGGGTTTTACCGATACCATGTAAGCAAAAACTGGTAACTTATGTAAACCCGCCCTGTTTCTGGCGTTGTTAATTAAGCTAAGCGGGTCGCCCCTACCTTGTTGATGATAACTCTATTCCGAGACTAATTCGTTTTAGCCAGAGGAACGATCAACCCATTGGAAAAATAACTGACTCTGTTGAACATCCTGATTCATACCATAACTGGTAATGGTTAGCGATCGCAGGTGGTTAAATAAAGGTTGACCAATGAGTTCCACCACCCGCAAAATGGGAAGCTGACGCTCAATTAAGGGTTGGCTCTCTAACCAGTTGAGATAGAGATACCCATCATTTCGAGTCGGTAAAGCCGCGATCGCGTTCTGAAAGTCTAGGTTCTGAACCAGTGAATCCTTCACGCCCCCAAGGGCGGCGTCCATCGCCTCAATGGATGTGGCAAACACTTCATAGTCTCCCACCGTGGTGTGAACCCCCCGAACTTGGGCTTGTAGACTTAACAACCCATCTTGGCGATTCTTCAGCGCTTTCGCTGTCACCAACTTCGTCCACGCCGTCGTCGTGCGATCGCCAAACGGGAGTTCTCCCACATTGAGTCCCTGCTGTTTGGCGACGATATCCAAATGCTCAATCGCGTCAATTGCCCGATCATTGTTAGCCGTTTGCGCCACAAAAATCCAGTCGGGATTCGGTTGATCCGGTCGAGGAAACAGGGATAAGGCATAGTCTTGTTCCACCCAACTGAAAATCTCTTCTGGTAATTGAATCCCCCAACGAGACTCTAACTGGGCAATTCCTTGGTCGAGTAAGCTACTGAGATTCTCATCGGTTTCCAGTCGGGTGGACAGTTGTTCCCAAAATTGGTTTAAATTCACCCCAGCAATTGCTAACGCACTTTGGGTGGGAATGTACTGGAGGGCATCAACAGGCTGGGATAAGACTGGGGTAATCGATTCTGGACTCGATTTTGACCGAGGAATCGCCGTTTGTGCTAACAACCCCTGACGAGTGAGGGACAAGGTAATCGCCAAGCTTTTAGACGCCTCAAATGACTCACGATTAGGAATCGGTTGATTGGAAATCCAAGCGGCTAGGGCGGGTAAATTCACCACGCTGAATCCAATACGCGGTTCGGTCAGACTTTGCAGCAGTTGTTGATAATCGAAATTTTCTGCCAAACTCAAATCAGGTACTTGTACCGTATTAATCGCATTCCGCAAGACCTTAGGCTGATTGGCGTAGAGGACAAAGCGATCGCCCACAATCGCGCTGGTTAAGGTATCCGGGATGGAACGAGAGTCTGTATCCTCTGCAACCTTTTTCCCTGGGGGATTCGAGGATTGATAAATTAGGTTGACCCCTTTATAGGATTCAACCACTAAATCGGCTGGGTCGGTAATCGCGAGTCGAGAATAAACCTGTTCCTGCGCGGCTTCAGGATCGTTGGTGGTAAAAACGAGTAAATATCCCGGTTGTGCCGCATTTTCGGGATTCCGGTCAACATCTAACGACGTTACCGCCAGGGTCAGTTCATCATCAATCCAGGGTTGAATGTCCCGTTGATAATCCAGCCCCAAATTCGCCAGCAGACTATTTTCCAGTTGCTTAAATTCCGCGATCGCACCTCGTCGCTTCTGGGGTGGAACCAACACTTGCCGCAACGCTGCCAAACGGTCTGGATTCACGAGCAACGATATCATGGCGGGGGCTTGTTTCGGCACAAAAATCGCCGCTGTGGGAGTCTTGACCTCCTGTTCCTGCAAGAGAGTTAGGGGACTGTGGGCGCTGACCCAGAACCAGCCACCGCCAGCGAGTAACAGCAACATTACCACACTGGCTGCTAAGGCATAAAAAAACGAGCGTAGTTTCATTGTCATTTGTCTTATGTCATTTGTCTTATGTCATTCGTCATACTCGCTTCCCTTGAGAAGCAAGCTACGTCTTATGTCCTTTGTTGAAGGTGACTTGCACTCTAATCGGGGCGGGTTTAGTGATATCAGGGTGAACAACCTTCCCGTTAATGGTAAAACCCGCCCCTACACGCTCTCCCTCAGCTCCCTCAGCTTCCCCAGCTCCCTCAGCTTCCCCAACTCCCTCAGCTCCCTCAGCTCCCCCACACCCTTTGCCAATCTTAAGGATATAGGTATTCTGGTATGTATTATTTTCGTTACATCTGTTATGTCAGCTCAATCCTTTAATCAACCCATTCCCCAAATCAGTGTTGAGGAACTCGCGCAGCGGATCAGCCAATCCCCGGAAGGACTCCAGCTTATCGACGTGCGAGAACCCCAGGAAGTCGCGATCGCGCATATTCAGGGGTTTGATGTTCTCCCCTTGAGCGAATTTGCCCAATGGTCCGACCAAATCCACAGCCGCTTTGAAGCTGATGCTGAAACCTTGGTGATGTGTCACCACGGTATCCGTTCGGCTCAAATGTGTCAGTGGTTAGCGGATCAGGGGTTTACCAATGTCAAAAATGTCGTCGGTGGAATTGATGCATACTCCGCAACGGTCGATCCTACCATCCCTCGCTACTAGCGGTCGATCATGGCAAGCTACAGAATCTTGGTTTCTTCTGTTATCTTTGGATCAATACTCATCCAACCAGGAAAGCCTGTCACTTACAAGGTCAGTTTAGCGGCGTTGGCGATTTAACCTATTTTTAGGGATATCTAGGAGAAACATTTCTCCGTAAATTTGCCATAACCCTCATGATTTTAAAGAATTCTGGTGAAAATCTGATTACGTTCGGCTTTTTTTCAAATGTCTGTACACGTCAGTCTTAATAGTCGGCAACAACATATTCTCTGGGCAACCATCCGTCATTACATTGCGACGGCGGAACCTGTGGGTTCCAAAGTTTTAGCCCATGAGTATGATCTGAGTGTTAGTCCTGCTACAATTCGCTCTTGTATGAGCGTTCTAGAAAAATCTGGCTTACTCTATCAACCTCATACCTCTGCAGGACGGGTTCCCTCGGATTCAGGATATCGGATTTATGTGGATCGGCTGATAAAACCCTCTAATACGTTGGGACGTCAAGCCGAGACATTACTATCAGATCATTTGAAGGGAGACGATTTCAACTTTGAGGCGTTGCTACGGGATGCGGGGCAAATTCTCTCCACCTTGAGTGGGTATATTACCCTGATTACTTTACCTCAAACTCAAACAACACGATTGCGCCATTTGCAATTGGTGTCTGTCGCACCAGGGCGGGTGATGTTGATTGTGGTGACTGATGCCTATCAAACCCAATCCATTGTCATGGAATTGCCTTCGGTATCAGAGGATGATCCACCGGATGAAGCGGCTGTTGAGCAAGAATTACAGATATTATCTAATTTTTTAAGTAGTAAGCTTCGGGGACGTTCTCTGGGTGAACTGGTTAACTTGGATTGGAGTGAACTTGACCGCGAATTTGCCCAGTATGCTGATTTCTTGAAGAAGGTATTGGCAGAATTAACTCGTCCGATGAAAACATCGGTAGCCACGCCGATTTTAGTTCGAGGGATTGCCGAGTTATTGCGTCAGCCGGAGTTTGCTGAGTTGCAACAAGTTCAAATGTTGCTGCATTTGTTGGAAGAAGAACAGGAACAACTGTGGCCCCTAATCTTTGAACTTCCGGATAATTTGAATTCTAAGCGGCGGGCAAAAGTACGAATTGGCACAGAGAACCCTTTGGAACCGATGCAAACCTGTACGTTAGTTAGTGCGACATACGAACAGGATAATCTACCTGTGGGCAGTGTGGGAATTCTAGGACCTACTCGTATGCTATATGAAAATGCGATCGCGCTTGTGGAAGCCACGGCTGATTATCTGACGGAAGCGTTGAGTCAGGTGGCGTAGTTATTTGTTATTCGTCATTTGTCATTCGTCATTTGTCATTCATCATTCGTCAAATTTAGGTTGGGATCAGGGCGGGTTTCGTTGTTTATTTTGAGGTGGGTTAACTCCTTTAATCCCTAAACCCGCCCCTACGTCTTTGGGATGCGATCGCGTCTAATAATTGGCTAGGTTTTATTGCCCAGTTTCCGGTTAATCTATCAATCTGATCTTGACACAATAAATCCAATATCGGGGCGGGTTTGGGGGCAAAATTAACCGAGAAACCAATAACCTTTCAACAAAACCCGCCCTTCCCCACCATCTCAGCCAACCGAACACCTGAATCCCCAATTTATCCCCATATCTTTGGGAGGCGATCGCGCCTAATAATCGGCTAGGTTTTATTGTCCAGTTTCTGGTTAATCTAGAAATCTGATATCGGCACAATAAATTCAATGTCGGGGCGGGTTTAGGGACAAAATTAACCGAGAAACCAATAACCTTTCGACAAAACCCGCCCTTCCTCAACCCGTCACTGAAACGATCGCCTATTCGGTAACAATACCAAAATTAGGATTATAGTCGCCCTGCCAAACTCGTAAGCCGGGGAATATTTCTTGGGAGTAAGCATCGGCTAGCTTTGGGGTAACGCCGACAGCATAGTGCAGTAGGAGTCGCCATTGTTTTTGACTCAATCTCTGTTGCTTTTGCGCTAATTCAATCAGTTGTTTGGCGGTGTCTTCTAGGGGGATAATTACATTAACCTTATTATCCTCAATCATTTGGAAGTGAGTATCAATATCTTTAAACATAAAACCTTCTCGCCGCTTTTGAATCTCCTGCTGATCTAAATTAACCGCAGGATTGGCTAAAAAGCTTTTGAAATAGTCTTGACAACTGGCTTCATCGTGTAAAGATTGACCCGCTTTGAGTAAATTGCGGGTGATTTGAATTTTGTCCCTGTCTTGCTGCGGAAACCCTTGATTTTTGAGTTCAAATATGGTAAAAATGGCGTGATTGAATTTATGATTCCGGTTGACTCGTCCTGCGGTTTGGATGATAGAATCTAAGCCCGCGATCGCACGATACCCAGCCGTGAAGTCTATATCCACGCCAGCTTCGATTAATTGGGTGCTGATGAGATAAACAGGCAAATCCTGGTTCAAGCGATCGCGCACTTGGTTGAGTACCCGGCGACGGTGGGCGGCGTACATATTCGTACTCAGGTGAAAGGTATTTCCCAGTTCCGATAATACCTTGAATCCCTGACGGGCATCTGTTTTAGCACTAACAACGACAAGGGCATTCTTCAGGGAACGTTGGCGGATATCCTGGAGTAAATCGCGCCAATCCCAGGCTTGTGGCTGATAGTGATACTCGACTCGCTGGAGTGTTTTGGCGTGGCTTTGACGCTGATTTAGCGGTACAATATCGCGAATTTCCGGCAGATCGAGAATTCCATACCAGGGTTGAGTTGCTGAACAGAATACCACAGAACAATTCCACTTGTCCACCAATCCCCGTAACATGGACATGATCGGTTTGAGGTACTTTGTCGGTAATGCCTGAACTTCATCTAAAATAATCACACTATTGGTAATGCGATGCACTTTCCGGCATTGGCTGGGGTGGCGACTAAAGAGACTTTCAAACAGTTGAACCGTTGTGGATACAATAATCGGATAATCCCAACGTTGGGCGGCGAATTGGTAATGGTGTAATTCATCGGTATGGGTATCAAATACCACACCGCTATGATGTTCTAATACGGCATCTTCCGAGAAACTCTCTCGGTAAACTTGGGCGGCTTGTTCAATAATACTGGTAAACGGTGGACAGTAAATAATTCGTTTTTGCTGGTAGTTTTGGGCATGATGGAGGGCAAATGCCATGACACTTAGGGTTTTACCTCCACCTGTGGGAGTGGTGAGGCGAAAGAATCCCGGTTTTAGGGTGGCGGCGGCTTGACAATGGCGATAAATGTCCCGGCGGATGGCGTTGATAGGGGTATCTGCTGCCTTTTGGATCAGATGGTGATAGTGGGTTTCAAATTGGGGGATTAATTGCTCTATAGTTGGAGGTGTAACGGTATCCCAGTCACCCAGAAATCGGGCAGCACTTTCTCGATCCGCATCAACTAACGCCGAGAAAATAATCCGAATTAATAAGTCTTCGGTGAGGGGATGTTTTGGATAATGGGAAGGACAAGTAAAGAAATTATCGCCTAATTCTTTTTGTGCGATCGCCTGGATGGATTGCCAATGCTGATCACCTTTTAGCTTCTGCTGGATACCATCTGCGCCACCGAGATTAGGTAATCCAGAATGATGTCCTAAAATGGCAAAGGCTACGCCATGAAGTCCTTTTTTCCAGGCTAACGCCGCGCCATGAATAGCATGTCCAGGAGATTTACATTTATTCCCCGCCATACTTGCTTGTAAATACTGCTGCCAAGTGGGGTCAAATTTACCTAAATCATGCCATTTTCCAGCGATTTCAGCTAGGGGGTGAACAAAAGCCGCGATCGCGCCTGTTTCTTCTAAGTGTTGCTTAACTGTTTGAACCGTTCCATCTTGACGAGGAGGGCGAGAAATCCGGATGTTAGACTGAGGCGATTGATCAGGAATTATAGAATGAGTTGGTGGATAATCTGAAGTCATAGTTGGGTATTTCTAATTCATTCTTACTCCCCTCTCCCCTGGTGGGAGAGGGGCTGGGGGAGAGGGGGTTTTCATTTATAAATGCTATAAAGGGAATCATACCGAATCCTCAACCGAACCGGAGATGAGTAGCCAAGCCAACGAAATCACCTTCAAAATTTGGGGCGATCGCGCTTTATTTACCCGCCCCGAATTTAAAACTGAACAAGTCACTTATGATGTAATTACCCCCTCCGCCGCCAAAGGAATCGCTGAGTCTATTTTCTGGAAACCCGAAATTCAGTATCAGGTAATTCAGATTAGTCTCCTTAAATCGATTCAGAAAGCTTCGATTCTACGGAATACCCTAAAATCGCGTCAATCTCATCGTACCGCCCAAAGTGGAGGAATCCTAGAAATTGAGAGCGATCGCACTCAGCGACATGCCCTTATTTTAAACGATGTCGCCTATTTAGTCACGATTCAGATGCAGCGTCAGTCTCATGCAACAGATCCCTTAACTAAATATCTGGAAATATTTAAACGCCGATTAGCCAAGGGGCAATGTTTTCAGCAACCCTATTTAGGCTGTCGAGAATTCGTGGCGTATTTTAGTCAGCCAACGGAGAATGAAACGCCCATTGATTTAACTACCGATTTAGGATTAATGCTGCATCATATTGAGTTTACATCAGAAGGAGCAAAACCGATATTTTTTCGCGCCTCGATTCAAAAAGGTGTGATGGATTGTCGGGTAATTTACTCTGGCGACTAGAAGTCGCAGCTACACAAACCAAGTCCGCCTGCGCGGACTGGATTATAAAGTCACCCTTTTGAAGGGGGATTTAGGGAGATAAAATATTTACTCTCTGTTGAAAAGAAAGTTGCAGCTACACAAACCAAGTCCGCCGACGCAGACTCGCTCAGAAAGTCCCCCTTTTGAAGGGGGATTTAGGGGGATCGAACAGTGACATTGACAAACTATTACTTATAATAAAACCATGACCATACTCACTGAATTAGTCAAACTCTCCCACACCCTTAATCTTCCCGCTAAAGCCTACGCCGAATCGACAATTTGCTGGCAAATTATTCTCAATCCCGATGGCAGTTTTAATCGGATTATCGAACTCAATACCCCGCAATATGACCGCAACGGTAAAGCCAAAAAGCCAAAACCGGGTCAAAAACTGTCTTGTCCCCATATTCGCCGCAATGCGATTCAGCCCAAATTAATTACCGATACCGTTGACTATATTTTCGGTGATGGAGAAAAAGCCAAAGCCTATCGCGCCCTCTTACAACGCTGTTATCAAGCCACAAAAGAACCAGCGGTTCAGGCTATCTTAACCTTCCTCAATTCTCATCCTCAACTCGAAGAACTTGAACCTAAGCAAACCGTCACCTTTACCATTGATCAAGTTCCTGGCTATATCCATGATTTACCCACCGTGCAAAAATTTTGGGCGCGACATGTAGATGAACTAACCGCCAGCGATCGCCCGGTGATGCAGTGTTTAGTGACGGGGGAGGAATTACCCGTAACTACCAAGTTTTCCTTGCAGATTAAAGGTGTACCGGGGACAAATTCGGCGGGGGCTTCGTTAATTAGTGCCTATGATAAATCCTGTTGGTCTTATGGCTTATCGGGAGCATTAGTTTCACCCATTAGTGCTGAAGCTGATGAACAATTTTCCCAAGCCCTGAGTTATCTATTACGGGACGACAATCATCATATTAATATCGGTAGTACAACCTTTGTTTTTTGGGCAGATTCTGGGGGAATGACGCGGCATTTATTTGAAACGCCGAGTGTAGAAACGGTGCGAGATTATCTGAATCTCTTCCACAAACCACAGCAGATTAATCCCGATTGGGAGTTTAATATTTTGGCGTTATCCGGCTATACCAGTCGATTAGTGGTTCGCGATTGGATTCATGGCAAAGAACCGGAGTTTGTTCACCACTATGAACAATGGTTAAAGCGTCAAGAAGTGATTGGCTGGAATCGTGATAATTGCGGATATTTGGGCGTCTGGCGGTTGGCGGCGGCGGGGTATCGGGAGGCGAAAGAAATCCAAAGTCGTACTGTAACTGCATTGATGCGAAATGCTGTTTATGGTGAAGCCTTACCTATGGATTTAATCCAACGAGTCTGTGGGCGAAATCGAATTGAGCAAACCGTGAGTTATCCCCGTGCGGTGCTATTAAATATGTATAGTGAAGGCGTGAAACAAGTGAGGAAAGAACAAGGGAAAAAGGTAATGACAGAAGAAGAAGCGATCGCGTTTCAGTATGGGCGACTTTTAGCCACCTACGCCAAGTTACAACGGGCGGCTCAAACTAGCGAGTTAGCTAATACCAATGCAGTTAAATGTTATGCCACAGCCGGATTTTCTCCCATTCCCATGAGTCATCGCCTCGCATCGGGGGCAAAAAATCATTTAGCCGTATTAGAGGGTGGATTAGCCCAGTGGTTTGTCTCCCAGCTTGCCCAGATTAATGGCGCGATCGCAGAATTGGCTCAAACCACAGCTATTCCTACTACGTTTAGTATTGGCGCTCAAGCTTATTTTGATTTAGGCTTTTGGAGTGAGTTGAATACCAAGAAAACTAAAGCGGAAACCCCAATGGTGATCCAGATGCCGACAATACACCCAGAACTGACTTACAAACCGGACATGGATTAGTCACCGATGCTTGTCTGAAGCGCAAGATTCGCAACTTTGTCACCCTGGCATCAGATCAGCGGATTTTTGTCAGCGAAGGCGCTATTTTAAATCAGGCAATTGATGAGGCGGTTTCGGCTAAAGGGTTAACCGTGGACTCTAAGAAAAAAAGGCTAACCAATCCCAAAGATGTTGCTGCAGCACGGGATTGGATGTGTGAGAATTTCTATGACATTCGTATGTTTGGCGCGGTTTTATCCACGGGGAAAAATGCCGGACAAGTGCGCGGTGCGGTACAATTAACCTTTGGGGAATCCCTTGATCCGGTGCTACCGATGAATTTATCGATTACGCGGTGTGCCGCAACGGATACCAATGAACAGGGGAAAGAGAATAAAACCATGGGGCGGAAAAATATTATTCCCTACGGGTTGTATAAAGCGCATGGGTTTTATTGTCCCCAATTTGCCAAACAAACTGGAGTAACGGAGGCGGATTTAGCGTTATTTTGGCAAGCGTTAGTCAAGTGTTTTGAATTTGATCGTTCCTCCGCCAGGGGAATGATGGCAACTCGTGGGGTATGGGTGTTTAGTCATGAGTCGGCGTTGGGAAATTATCCGTTTCAATCCTCAATCCCCCGAAGGGGAATTGTCACGCCCCCAGCAAGCTGCCATTGCTTGGCAGACAATCGTTTCAATCCTCAATCCCCCCGAAGGGGAATTGTCACTGCCGCATCCTGAAAGCCTCTCCCAGAAAGAAGTTGCATCCCCCAATGCGACAACCCCTTAATTTTAACCCTTCGACTAGCCAACCCAAAGTCCTAAAATCGCTGAAACCCTTACGGCGTAAGGTGCGACAACCTCCTGAATAGATAAAAACCTCCAAAGCCTTACCCCCACGGCATTACAGCCAAAAATTTAGGTTCACTCAAAAAAACACCTACCCCTTGTCGCAAAATCCGGCTCAAACACCCTTTATTCTCAGAGAGTGAATTATATTATCAGATAGCACCGACACACGCCCAGAAAACACATAAGTATAAGTGGACACAATTAACGTGAACAGTGGAGAACTCGCTGCCCTCGAGAAGCAAGCTACGTCATTCGTCCTTTGTAAGGATTTGAGGCTTGTTTACAAAACAAGCATGGGCGTGCTGTTTTCTTTTGTCCGACTACTTATTACCATTGTAGCTGTGTCACGTCCGTAGGGGCGCAAGGCTTGCGCCCAGCAGGTTTACGCTAGATTTGGTTGAGTTTCCTTACGTCAACCCAACCGACACCCTGACAGCTTGCCAATTATAAGCGGCGAGTCATTCCCATGACAGCATCAACAGTCAATTGAGGCAAATTACCCAAAATAGGCAAAGCCTCTGAACCTGAACAGATGGTTGGTAAGTTATCTCCCTGCCATACCCAAACCTGTTCACTTCCGGGGTCAATTAACCAAGCTAATTGTGTACCATTGCTGAGACAATGGAGAATCTTTTTCTGTAAATCTAACGTACTTTGGTCAGGTGAGCGAATTTCAATCAACCAATCGGGTGCGCCATCAAAAGGTCCATCCTCTTCCGACAGACGATCAATCCTAATAATAGAAATATCTGGGACTGGAGAATAGGGCGGAACTAGACAACGTAGTTCTTGTACCGCTTCAAACCTATCCGTATGACGGTTAATATAATTAACCAAATTGCGTTGTAGCCGCGAGTGAAAAAGGGTTGGCATCGGCTTTTGTATCGCACACCCATTGATCAATTCCCATGCTGGAGACGACTCAATATTAGGTTGAGACAGAAATTCAGTGAGTGGGGTAGTTAGAATTGAACTCATTAGGGTTGACTGAATCAGTATTGTGGTGAAGGGAGGGAACAGGGAATGGGAAACGCAGCCGATAAATTGGGTTACTCTTTGAGAATGATCTGCCTAGTTAGCCACCCCTGTTATAATTCAGTCCGCGTAGGCGGACTACCCTTCGGGAAGGCTTCGCATACATTAGTGTAGTAGCGATTTTAATCGCCGTGGCAAAAAGAGGGTAACTAATCCGAACAAGATTGCTCCAACCTCTTAACCTTCTCTACATCTTGAGGTTCACCTGGCGGTACAGTTCTCTCATCCATAAAATACATCTCAAAACTCTCCAATTGCTTACCACCGTCATGGGTAGCATTCCACGTCCGACAGAGATACTTTCCATAATAAGGATAAAGCTTTTTCCCGATCGCCCGATTTAAATTAATGAAATAAACCCGCCATTGCTGATTCCCATATATCGCCTTTAACTGCTGAGGAGTCGGCTTATCCCAATTCACCGCACCCCCACCCTGGAGAATATCAATTTCACTGCCATCCTTCAGTTTACCTTCAATCACATGCCAACCATCATCTAGAGGCGGTGACGGCGCAAAAATACTCCACGACTGATCCAATCGCGTCAAACGACTCACCGGATCAATGCGCTGAAATGTCCGGCGATTCAAAAACTTATGCGTCGCACTAATCCAGTCATCTTTCTCAACCGGTCGTCTGGTAAAGGTTTGAGCAGCAAAACTGCGAAGATTCCAAATAAATGTAAACATCAGTAAAAATAACGCGATCGCATTCAGCAGCCGTGAAGGACGTACCTCAATCGGGCGAAACTTGAGCGGTTTAGTTAACATCCCAGCCGTGCGTCGATTAGACGCTATTGTCTCATAAAACCTCGTCCCCACCGCCATAACTGGACGCCATCTCAACACCCTAGCCAAAAACCCAAATAACGGCGACAGACTCACCACATAGGCGATAGCTTCAAACTTAAAATGCCGATTTTCTTGCCAATCCACAACCACCCATGAATTTTGGGCTTCCATATCCGCACAAATCGACGCATCATCTTGAGCCATTCGTAACGGAGTTCTCGGCAAAATTAAGACCGTGCGAATCAGATGGACAACCTTCTTACAAAAGCCACAATCGGCATCATAATAAATCCTTAACCCCCGACGTTTATCGGTATTCAACCGCTTAGCCAGTCCATCCCAAACCGGACTCGGAAGCAGCGCCAACCACGTCGCCATACTCAGAAACGATAAAACCCCCAGTTCAAAACTTAACTCAAACCCAATATGTAACAGAATAAATGAAACAATCGCCACACAGCGGAAAAAGCTATTCCGGAAGGGAATAAATATCATCAATGGTCCGATCCATTCAAACCAGAGGGCGCTGAATGTAATCGCTTTTAACAAGAGTGGCGGAAAGCTCAGTAAAAATAGACCAAATCCCGATACATACTGATCGAAACTTAAGGAATAATAAACCGCATCGCCTTGGGGCCACCAAATCTCACTCTGGGTTTTATACGCCGCCGACCACATATAAATAAAGCAGAGTTGTACCATCAAGGCAAACGTCGCACCAGAGACAACCCGCTTCGGTAACGGTTGGGTCGATGTATTCAGCGCACTATCCACCGAATAAGACGCACCCAAGGGTAAAAACATAGCCCAAAATAGGATCGCTCGCAGCACATCATCGGCGGCAAAAATTAACGCCGGATTGCGGTGTTGCAGGGAAATAACTAACGCCCACGTCGCAATTGTTGCTAGTCGGGTGCGATATCCTACTAACATCGCCAAAGCGATAAAAAACGCCAATAAAAAAAGTAGCCCTTGGACAAAAGGCTCACCGCTAATTACATGGATAGACAGATACCAGGGATTGAGGAATTCATCAATTAGTGCGCTACGCGGGAGAATCCCAGAATCCGTATAATGAGCATTTAACCCTTTAACCCGGATGATTAAATCCCAAATCACCATCAACGCCAGACCGATGCGAAAAACTGCTAGCGATCGCAGGTCAAGCCCAAATACTTCCTCTATCTTAGCGGCTAAAGGACGTTTAGCTTTTTCTTTATCACCAACCATACTAAAATAAACCTTCTTTTGTATCGAGAAAACCCGTTCAGCAATTGAAACAGTTTAAACAGACATCAAATCCTACATTCACATTTCAATTAAACTTAGCCAGATGAATTCCGAAAACTTCCCCTGGTCTGACTTCACTTACTTCGCCTGGGTGCGGTCTTTCTTAACAAAGGGTTCTAATCCTTCAGCCAATTCTCTCGCTCTAATTTTCCGACTGTCCGGTAAAAGGTGGTGGTGGGTATCCGCAAACAAACTCGAATCGCTTTTTAGGTTAAAGGTTTCTTGATCATAGGCGATTAAAGGGGCAATTTTTTCCAGTTCCGCCGCAATCTTTCGCATATTCGCGATCGTCTCTTGCTCCGTACTCGCATAGACCCAAGGTAAAGATATAACTAAAGTAGCGCCTTTGGCTTCCACCTGCTCCCGAAATTCAGTGATTCGGTCTATGGCATGATCAGAAATTGGTTGCTTAATTCGCCATTTCCACCACTCACCCTTGCGAACTTTGGTCACTGTGGGGTCTCCTCGGTCAGTAAAGGGATCGGAGTAATATCCCGTCATTTCGCCTTTTTCAATCAAATCTATTGTCGATTTTGTCAGTCCTCGTAGAGTTGGGGTTCCCACTAACAATAAGTTTTCAGCAAGCTGCTGAGGCGGAACATCACCCAAACCTGGTCGTCCAATGGCAATGCCAAATGGCACCGAACGGTCTAACAATCCATCATCATCTAAAAGAATTAAATCTTCAGGAATCAGCAGCACAATATCTCCAGGGCGCACTTGATCTAACGTACTAGGCAGGATTACATTCAGCCCCACCGGTCCATCCAATCCTAGGTTGAACACCGGAATACCCAGTTCCGCTTCTATCGCCGCCGCACTCGTGGCATAATTCGCTCCTGACCCCCCCACAATCAGCACTCTCGTTGGTGCTTGTACTTGTTCAGCAACTGCCATCTTGTGTTCATACATTTTTCGCAGGAAGCTTAATTCACCGCCATGGTGGACGTTATAAATGTAACCTAGTGACCAGGCAACACCCGCCGTAATTAACCAAGATCCGAGCTTAAAAGGTTTCCACATAAAATTAAGACTATATAATTATACAACCGTCAATTGTAAAGGTTAGGTGAAGGATACGCCATCAACGTGACGGAGTATTTTACGTTTTGTAAATAAATATGAATATAATCCTCTAAAGACGACCAGGGTTGTCAAGCTGTATTGGTCAAAAACAATGGTTTTCCTAGAATAAACGAAATTTTCGGTGGTTGCCACAGATTTTTAAATAAATGTAAAATAAAGGGCAGCCATTGCCACCATACACACTCATGAAAATCAAGCTTGAGCCGATTCCTCTAGGGATTATTGTCATTGGAGTTTTATTTTCACTCTATTTACAATTTCAAATTCCCGAAGGTACATATTTTAGCGGCGATGCTGCGCTCAAATCCTTACTCGCCCAGCAGTTAAGTACGGGTGAATGGCGCTTCGATCTGTGGCAACCCTCAGAAGCCTGGGTGCGAAATCTTTGGCAGGATGGATTATATCCTTATGCACCACCGTTTGTCTACAATGTAACGGGGCGCTATTACATTACCTTTCCCTTTACGTTTCCCCTAGTCACCGCACCATTTTATGGACTTTTTGGCTTCAGAGGTCTTTATCTGGTTCCGTTAGTTTCTACATGGGCAATCTGGGGTACTTTCTATCTTACCTGTAAACGTTTAAAGGTTAGCGCATTTCATACCTCAATTGCGTTAATTAGTCTGATCTTTGCCTCGCACTTAACCCTGTATAGTGCCATGTATTGGGAGCATAGCCTTGCCGTTGCGCTTTGCTTTGCAGGTATGGCAATGCTGCTAATGCTCGGATATCCATCGGGTTTATCGAAACCCAGTGCTGTAGTCAGTGGCGGTTTAATCGGTTTATCGGCTTGGTTTAGACCCGAGTTTTTGTCTATGGTGGCGACGTTATCCGCTTTGGTGATTATTGCTGCCTTAGCGAAGAGTAATTTTTTGAATTTATTTAACAAGTTTAATTTCAAATCTATCCATTATTTAGCCAAAAACAAAGAAACGTTTATCGCGAGTATGTTTGTGGCAGTTAGTCTATTTTTTGTCGCCAACAAACTGGTTTACGGTCTTTTTCTGGGAATGCATGCGGTAGAAATTGTCGAGGAGTTCTCTTGGACTCGCCGCCTTGCTGAGGCTTGGGGCAATTTCCAGGAACTCAGTGTCGTCGGGTTTGAGTATTTCCCGATCGCCTTTTTTCCGCTACTTTACTTGCTCTTGTGTGTCTTTAAGAGACTAGAAGCTAAACTGAACCTAAAAATCGTTACTCTGGGTATAATCGGTCTATTAATTGCCGCTGCTGGGTATCTATTTCTGACTGGAGGTGCGGCTGAATTAAAGACAGCGATTAAGCAATATAGTCTGCCAATCCTCATCGCGATCGCGTGGCTGTATGTGTTCAGAAAAATCGAGGTAAAATTCAATGCTAGGATAGGGGTAATTTATCTAATCTGTGTGATGTTCACTGCTGGTGCTTGTTTATTGTTAGATTCTGGTGCGGACGAGATTGCGGTTGGGGGTAAGCAGTGGGGACCGCGATACTTATTGTCTCTTATCCCCCTAGTCACCTGGGTAACGATAGAGGAGTTAAATTTCATCAAGGACAGATCACGTCCCCTTTTCCAATACATCAGCATTTTTACCATCGTTGTCCTTTTAGCCATTGGTATCCACAAAAACACCTACTTAGGCACAGTGGCGTTGCAGAAGGCGCATCAAGGCATTCCTCCCGCCACCCAACTCTTGGCAGAAAGTCCAGAACGGGTGATTGCAGTGTCTCATCAATATGCGGCTCAATTGCTAGAACCCCCTCTGAGAGGCGAAAAGTTCTTTTTTCAAGCTGAAACTAGCAATGATTTAGTTAAATTGAGTAAAGTATTAGTGGAGCAGAATCAGGATCAATTTATTTATGTATGCTATCCTTATCGAAAATGCCAGCCACCGGAAGATAGTCAGGATAATCTCCAATTCACTAAAGGTGAGCAGCGCTTTCAGATTGAATTGTCTAATTTAGGTCAGTTTGGCAAATATCCCATCTACGAAGCCTCGATTAAGCAACCCTTGTAGACGAGTAATCGTTGAGCTATACTTTAAGTCTTAGTTATAGCGCCAATGTCGTCTTGATTAAACGCTACTTTGAGAACCCCAATGTTAATAAAACCTCGCAAAAAACAACTACAAGAAATTGTTCATAACCAAGAAGTATTTGCCATTATTATTAGCACTGAATTTAACCAACCGGGTATTCACTTTTTTACCCCCGACAGCTTTTCGCAACAACTAGCCTACATGAGGCATCCGACGGGAAAAACGATTACTCCTCACATCCACAATCAAGTCCGTCGAGAAGTCTTTTACACTCAGGAAGTTCTGTTTATTAAACAAGGGAAACTGCGAGTCGATTTTTATGACGACCAGCAACAGTATTTAGAGAGTCATATCCTAGAAGCTGGGGATGTCATTCTCCTGATTAAAGGAGGACATGGCTTTGAAGTCTTAGAAGAAATAGAGATGATTGAAGTCAAGCAAGGTCCTTATGTGGGGAATGAGGACAAGACTCGTTTCCCCGGCGTTGAGAGCAAACAGGTCAAGATAACGGATTAACCAACTATGGGAGAACCAATTCCGGTCAATGAACCTCTGTTAGACGGCAAAGAAAAGCAATATCTCAATGAATGTATAGACACCGGATGGATTTCGTCTGAAGGACCATTTGTCAAGCAATTTGAAGCCGAATTTGCCACTCGTGTAGAACGAAAACATGGCATAGCTGTGAGTAATGGTTCCATGGCTCTAGACGCGGCTATCGTTGCTCTGGGAATTAGTGCAGGGGATGAAGTCATTCTGCCTACATTCACAATTATCTCCTGTGCCACTGCGATTGTGAGGGCGGGAGCGATTCCAGTGGTTGTGGACAGCAATCCTGACACCTGGAATATGGATGTTGAGCAGGTAGAAGCAAAGATTACCCCCAAAACCAAAGCCATTATGGTTGTCCACATCTACGGCTTACCTGTAGAGATGGACGCCATCCAAGCGTTAGCCCAAAAATATAACTTATTGGTGATTGAAGATGCGGCTGAAATGCATGGTCAAACCTATAAGGGGAAACCTTGTGGCAGCTTAGGTGATATTAGTACGTTTAGCTTTTATCCCAACAAACACATTACCACCGGTGAAGGGGGAATGATTGTCACCGATGACGACAACCTAGCGCAACGCTGTCGTTCTCTGCGAAATCTGTGTTTTCAACCCCAGCAGCGTTTTGTCCATGAAGACTTAGGCTGGAACCTCCGCATGACGAACTTACAAGCCGCCGTCGGACTAGCTCAATTAGAGCGGTTGGATGAATTTGTAAGTCGTAAACGCCAGATGGGACAACGTTACACAGAACTTCTTGGGAATGTAGCAGGTTTAGAGTTACCCCTTACCCGCACCGATTATGCGGAAAACATTTACTGGGTGTATGGTGTCGTCTTAACCGATGACGTGCCTTTTGAGGCGACAGAGGCAATGAAACGATTAAGAGAGGAGAAAATTGGCAGTCGCCCCTTCTTTTGGCCCATGCACGAACAGCCTGTATTTCATAAGATGGGACTGTTCAAAGGGGAGTCCTACCCTGTCGCTGAACGTTTAGCCCGCCGAGGCTTCTATATTCCCAGTGGTATGGCGTTAACCCCTGAACAGATAGAACGAGTCGCCGCCACCGTTAAAGATATTTTACTGGAAGCGGGGCAATAATACAGAACCAGACTCCTAACGTTTCTAGGGGATTAGACACTGTAACCTAATCCAAATGCCACTGACTTAAGCTGGTTTCGTAGTAGGCACTTTAGTGCCAGAAGCGAAGACAGCGCTGACTACCAACTCTAAAGTCAGTGCCATTCCACCTAAGTTGAATGTTACTGAATTAAGGTTGGTGGGCAGTGCCCACCCTACATAGCTTCCCTCAACTATTGCCTATTGCCTGTTCCCTATTCCCTATTCCCTCCCCCTACCACAACACTCCCGACAGCAAGCCTTAAGTTAATCATTTTTTCCGGGAAAGCTGCCATATAGTTGACACATATTTGCGTCCTTTGACCAAGTAATCCCACAAGTTTAAACCCGTTTTGCTCTCCCCTGCGGTACGAGGTACGCAGATGTAAGGGATTTCGACGAGTCGGTAGTTCAGTCGTTTGGCACGGTATAACAAATCGATGCAGTATTCACCATAACCCCCACGCAGCTTGATACGCTCCAATACTTCGGCACGGGCGGCGATGAAGCCGCTAGTGTAATCATGTATCCGGCTGTATAGCATCACTCTGGCGAAGGAATTAATAATCCAACTCAGGGTGCGAGCCATTAAACCATGAGCTCTATCCGTTCCCCCCGGAACCCACCGGGAACCAAAGGCAACATCGGCTTCGTTTTTCTGGATAGCTTGTACCAGCCTGGGTACGTCTTCAGGGGGCATAGAGAGGTCACAATCCATCCAAGTGACGATTCCAGCATTATAGGTGTGAATCGCCTCATCAATGCCACGCTGGATAGCCGAGGTTAACCCTTTTTCACCAATCCGTCGGACTAAGGCAACCCCTACCGTGTTGCCATCCTCTGGTGAAGTAGAGGAAATAGGATAGCGATCGGCAAACTGTTCTACAATCTCCCATGTGCCATCAGGGGAGTTGTCATCAACCACAAGCACCAGGTAAGGTGTCGCGTTACTCGCCAGCAGGCGCTCAATCAGCGCACTGATATTGTCCTGCTCGTTGTAAGTCGGCAAAACTGTACAAACCAGTTGATTGGGTGATGCATCTTGAACGTCGGACATTTATCCTCTCCAGATTAGCCGTTACCAGAGGAAAGGAGCAGCCAAGAACAACTTTTTCCCCTTTCTTCTGTTCATAAACATACTCTGAGAGGAAATCTTTGGTCAATTTATAACTCTGATTTAAAATCCAATGCAGTATTTAGGCACTGATTATCTATATTATCCTGAATCAGAACCCTATAGATAACTATCACGCCCTCCTCAATTCCAACTCATTCACCTCTTTGTTCGAGGGTAAGCTTGTCAATAAGCTCTCATCTTTTTGAGGCTTGAGGGGGGAAATGCTTTGTCTGCAAAGCTTTTGAGCTGCTTGTCACCCCTTCAGGATACATCCATTAACCCTCAAATTGGTCACGATTTATAGTAGAAGGCAGAACCTAGAAGGGAATAGGAGTGCGAGTGGTTCGCCTACTTCTTACTGTTGCACAATTTTCGGCTTTTTACCCATTAACCAATAGGTTTTCATCTTACCCTTGCCTTTAACCCGGATAAACCCCCGTTCGACTAACTCATACTTGTCTCGCAAGCGCTGATACGTTGTCTCAGTCACCTGAATTTTGTCCGGTTGACCGCGAGATTCCATGCGACTAGCGATATTCACCGCGTCACCCCAAATGTCATAGCTAAACTTAGTTGTGCCGATGACGCCCGCAATCACGACTCCGGTATTAATCCCAATCCGCAAGCGAAAATTCTTACCCGTGGCGGTGTTAATTTGGGCAAGACTCTGTTGCATCTCCAGCGCCATTTGCGCGATCGCATCGGCATGATTATGCTGAGGAGTAGGAAGTCCGCCAACCACCATATAAGCATCACCAATGGTCTTAATTTTTTCCAAACCATGCTTTTGAGCGAGTTGGTCAAACGTGGAAACGATCCGGTTGAGCAAGCTAACTAGCTCTTGGGGAGAAATCTGACCCGCTAGTTGAGTGAACTTTACCAAGTCGGCAAATAAAATTGTCACATCCTCATGTTTCTGGGCGATTAATCCTGGCTCATGTTGCAACTGCTTGGCAATGGGTTGGGGCAGAATATTCAGTAACAAGTTCTCAACTTTTTGCTTTTCCCGTTTTAAAGCCGCATCGGTTTGCTTGCGTTGGGTAATGTCATGAAAGAAAACCGAGAGTCCTTCATAGGAGGGAAAAGCTCGCACTTCAAACCAACATCTGATCGGTGGGTAGAAGGCTTCAAACGTGACAGGACTCTGTTGATCCATTGCTTTGTTATATTGCCGATCAAATTTTGAACCCACCGCATCGGGAAAAGCATCCCAGAAATTCTGGCGCAGTAATTCTTCAGGTTGGCGCTGTAAAATTTGAGCGCCGACTTGATTAATATAGGTAAACCGCCATTGTCGATCCAAGGCAAAAAATCCATCAGTCATGCTTTCGAGGAGTTCGACGACTTGCTGATCTGATAATCGCTGTTTGGCTTCGACTTCTCTGCGCCTAGCAATTTGGCGATTTAACCGAGTTAAATTCAACCGTAGTTCCATTTGGTTAATCACCTGACGGCTTAGCGCTTGTAGGGCGTTGATCTGTTGCGGTGTGAGATCGTGAGGAATCTGGTCAATCACACAGAGGGTTCCCAGGGGAAAACCATCTTTTGTCACCAAGGGAGCGCCAGCATAAAATCGAATATTCGGATCAGACGTTACTAGAGGATTCCCCGCAAACCGCTCATCTTCTAAGGCGTTGGGTACAACCATGATATCTTCGGGATTCAGAATTGCATGAGCGCAAAATGCCTGGTCTCTGGGTGTTTCTTGCGCCTCGATGCCAACTTTGGATTTAAACCACTGGCGATTTTGATCAATCAGGCTAATCAGGGCGATGGGAGTCCCACAGATGTGTGAGGCTAAAGCTGTGAGGTCATCAAAATCTTGTTCGGGTAGTGTATCAAGGATGTTGTACCCCTGAAGAGCCTCGATCCGCTCGGCTTCGTTGCGGGGTACGGGTGCAGCTTGCATCGGGGGTTGAGTAGAGGAACGCTGATGCGACACTATTGTGTTATACAAACCTTTACCGAGTTTTGCCAGCCATCTGATGATACTGACAATTCCTCTAATCAGATTTTTTTTTAACCTTCTACGTTGACGATTCGGCTTAAACAAGGGTTAACCGTTTTGAAACACTGCACAATGTATCTAAATGGTAGCCACACCACTTGAAGGATGAACATTAATGACGTGCTGGTAACTATTTTGACTGAAACCGCGAAAACATGCATAAGTCAGAAGAATCAATTCCGACTAATAAAAAAGAAAAAAAGGTGGGTAATACCCACCCTTTGCTTATATGTGTTATAATTTCAAGCTAGCTTTGTTTAACAGGTTCCTTGGCTAAAAACTTCTCCAATTCTGTCAACGCATCCGCATCAACCTTGGTCTGCATCGGGCAGAACTTAGGTCCACACATTGAGCAAAATTCAGCCGTTTTATAGATATCTGCTGGCAACGTTTCGTCGTGATATTCTTTTGCCCGGTCAGGGTCAAGTGCTAACTCAAACTGACGGTTCCAGTCGAAGTTATAGCGGGCGCGGGAGAGTTCATCATCTCGGTCGCGTGCGCCCGGACGCTGGCGTCCAATATCAGCAGCATGGGCAGCTATTTTATAGGCAATTAAGCCATTTCGCACATCTTCAGCATCCGGTAGTCCTAAGTGTTCTTTCGGCGTCACATAGCACAGCATCGCTGTCCCATACCATCCCGCCATAGCTGCCCCGATCGCGGACGTGATATGGTCATAACCGGGAGCAATATCAGTGACCAAGGGACCTAGCACATAGAAGGGGGCTTCAGAACACTCTTCCATCTGCTTCTTGACATTAAACTCAATTTGATCCATCGGCACATGACCGGGACCTTCCACCATCACTTGTATATCATGTTCCCAAGCGCGGCGAGTCAGTTGTCCCAAGGTTTTCAGTTCGGCTAATTGCGCTTCGTCAGAGGCGTCATGAGTACAACCTGGACGCAGGGAATCACCTAAACTGAACGAGACATCGTACTTCTTGAAAATCTCGATAATATCGTCGAAGTGGGTATAGAGAGGATTCTGCTTATGATGGTGCAGCATCCACTTCGCCAGGATACCGCCACCGCGAGAGACAATCCCGGTGAGGCGATTTCTCACCAAGGGTAGATGTTCAATCAGAAGTCCCGCGTGAATGGTTTGGTAATCAACCCCCTGCTGGGCATGTTTCTCAATAATGTGGAGAAAATCATCCGCCGTCAGGTTTTCAATCATACCGTAAACGCTTTCCAGGGCTTGGTACACTGGCACAGTACCAATGGGTACAGGCGAAGCGTTGATAATCGCGGTGCGGATTTCATCCAGGTTTCCGCCCCCGGTGGATAAATCCATTACGGTATCGGCGCCATATTTAACCGCCAGGTTCAACTTGGCGACTTCTTCGTCAATATTGGACGAATTAGGAGACGCCCCAATATTGGCATTAACTTTACACTTAGACGCGATGCCGATCGCCATCGGTTCTAAGTTGGTATGGTTAATATTGGCAGGAATAATCATGCGCCCCCGCGCCACCTCATCCCGAATCAACTCTGGGGAAAGGTTTTCCCGCCTTGCGACATATTCCATTTCCTCGGTAATCAGACCTTGGCGGGCGTAGTGCATTTGTGTAACATTACCCTGTCCTTGCCGCTTCGCGACCCATTCTGATCTCATATTTAGATTCCTTTTAATAAACCGCTTCCCTCCGCTGGTCTTAACCAGTCTCAGGTTCTCAGGGTGTAATCTCAGCCTGGTTGCTCAGGCACCCCTAGCTTTAGTTGTTCATCCTACCACTAGGCTTGGGTGAGGGGATAAAGCGTTATAAAAGTTTACATTTGTAGTGACTTGGCACACCTAAATAGATAAACCTTTTAACCCGTAGGGTGGGTTAGGCGGTACTCAATTGATGAAACGAACTATTGAATCATCTATCCGCCGTAACCCACCAAGTTATCCTTGATTCTGAATTAACAAAAGATTCGGGTTCCTCAACAAAATTAAGACACTTCCCATTGACGATAGCGGGGCGAGTCGAGCAAATTAAGGAATTTCCCCTTAATGATAGTCCAGGGTTGATGTATGTCACCTAACCCAATCTAGGGCTAAAGCCCTTACTACGAACGAACTCAAACTGAAAATCGCTTCATCTCTTTATCAAATAGTTCCTTGATTTTCTGCGAATCAAATACTAATGTTCCCCGTTCATCCCGGAATGTGCGGTTGGGATCACCCTTAAATGACAGCCAGTTAAAGCTGGTGACAACAGCAAATTTGGAGTCAGAGATAAGGATTTTAGCATGGGTATCGCCCAAACGCTTGAGACGAAAGTTATCGTACTGCTGATCGAGTTTTTCTATCGCGTTTTCGGCTTTCTTGTCGCGGGTTTTCTGATTGTAATCTTCCCCTAAACCATATCCAATAAAAACCTTTACTCCCCGCTTTAGAAGTTTCTCTAACTGTTGAATTAACTCATTTGTCGCGTTGGCTCGAATCCATGGAGAAATAATTAAAAGACGTTCTTGACTATCTTGCAGCGCCTGTTTGAGCAAAGGGCGATGTTCATAAACTCCTAGCCAACGAATCGGAACATCATTGAGTTGAGCCTGGAGTTTTTCTATTTCCTGGTTAGCGGCTTGAAGTTTTTGCTCAAGTTCTTTCTTTTCGTGATCCGTCTGGGTTCGTTCAATAGTCTGGCGAGTGGTTTCAATAGTAGCGCGAACCGAAGCTACCTTATCTTTTATATCATCCACTTCTGGGAGTGGAGCTTGAGCCACAAATTCACGTCCTAAAATATCTTCAGCTAATTTCTTACATTCACTGTCATTAAGATTTTCTATGATACGGAGTTTCTTCACACCATTAGCACGAGCAAAGGCTTGTTCATGCTCAGAGGATAGCCTTTCATCAATGGCAAACGCCACCTGCACTTCATCCCTATCTTTGGCTTTATAGATTAGGGCTAATGCGGGTTGAAAAAATCGCTGTCGGCGCTCAATAGTTTTTAAAGCCAGAAGCTCTCGTTCTCGCGATCGCGTTTTTTTCCTCTCCTTTTCATCTTGACTAATAATCCGGTCTACATCCGTTAGTTTAATGTCCGATAATTCTGGAGGTTTGGCGGGAAGAGCTGGAATTTCCATCATTCCTTGCTGACGCAACTCTCTGGGACGTAGCAAATTTATGTCTAATCTTCCATACCAGCGTACATACCTTAATAGTCCGTCAAAGTTAATTGTAAAACTGCGTTCTTCGGGGACAATAAGTTGGGCTTCCTTGAGCGTTCGTTCTCCTTTTTTAGTCAGCTTCCAAACTTGCATCGCCGAGTCTTCTGGAGCGATCAGGTCGATAGTTTCGCTCAACCGTAGCTCAATCATGGCTTCTCTAAGGATAGAGGGTTCTAAACCCAGGAATCCAGCGATATCCTGTTCCGAGGATAACCCAGCATGAATGGCTTTTAAAACATATTCTTCTATAGGAGGAATCGGCTTACGGATTTGAGTCAGAGCTTGAACCGTTATTTTGTAAACAGGTAAACCCACTTCTTTATAGCTAACCAAATCAAAGCCAGCTCGATTATCGTAGCGACGAGCAATTTGTTCCTGATCACATTGTTCTGGGCAAATTAAGAAGTCATATTTCGGGACATTCATTACTTAGCCTCCTGGAGAGAACAATACTCTGGATTACGCTCAACATAATCCACAACTCGACTAAGAGGATTATGGCGTGAGGTGCGACAGAAGAGATGATCGCCGACAATAACTAAACCAACTTTTCCTCTAGATAACGCTACATTCAGCCGCTCATACTCCCGGAGAAAACCCATGTCACCCTTTTTATTAGAACGAGTCACCGAGTATACAGCAATATCAGCTTCGCGCCCTTGAAATGCATCAACGGTATTGCACTCAATTGTCAGTGCTGACAACTTATCTGATTCTGAAGCTAGGTAACGATTGAGTAATTTTAATTGGGCTGAGTATCCGGTTAATACAGCAATGCTGTAGTTAATTTTAGCCTGAATTGCCTTATGATTGAGTTGTTGGAGCAATTTAATAATAACGTTTACTTCACAGACATTGTTATAGCTAGGATTCGCATACTGTTCACGACGATTTTGCAATTTTGTCGTCGTCAACCAAGTCACGGGTTTAGGGATAACCAAGTTGAGATTAGCATCTATATCAGTTCTGGCACTTTCAATGTTACCTTCATAAAAACACTGACTGACTAACTCGCCAATCGGTTTAACCATGCGATGTTGAATTGTCAACATTTTGCGGTTAGCTTCGGGAAGCCTTCTCAAGAGATAATCAAATAACGTTTCTTTGATATCCTCTTGATTCAGATCATACTTGTTTAGAAATTCAGTATCTCGACTCGCTTCATCTTGGAATGGGGGAAGTTGTTGAGGATCACCAACTAGAATCCAGCGTCGCGATCGCGCTAAGGGAACTAACGCTTCTGTCGCCGTCGCTTTGGAGGCTTCATCGACAATACACAAGTCAAATTCGATATCCTGAATGTCTCTGGGAATCCCGATACAGGTTCCCGCCACGACTTGCGATCGCTTAATTAAAGGAGTAGTAAATGTTTCATTGCGACCAAACTGCTCAAACCATTCTGTCTGAATACTCAGCAAGTTTTGCAGCATATTTGCGTCAGAACTGTTAGCGTCATCAATCAAGAGCCTTGCATAACCTTCTAACTCCTCAACTGGCATATTCAATAGTTCATCATATTCGATTTCACTTAACTTATATAAGCGTTTAGCTGTTTTCTTTTGCTCATCGCGAGCCAGTTTAGACTGCTGACGCAAACGCTCAATTTCTTCGACAATACTTTGAACTTCATCTACCCTGTCTTCAGGTATTCTCTCTATCGCTAGTGAGTTTTGCTTGTCCGGATTGTAGGCATTAGGGCAAATCTCATCTAAATCTTGCTGCCAAATTTTAATTTCTCCTCTCAGCGTATTAAGCTTTATGGTTGTATTTTTTAACGCTTGAAACAAACTTGACATTTCACTGTCATGGGGAGAAATACCCCGTTGGGCTGACCAATTAGCAATGAACTTTTTTCCCTTAGCAATAACATCTTCTCTCCACTGATTCATCTGTTCATCGAGTAGAAGCAAATGAACCTTTTCTGATACCCGTTCATGGTTGCCAATCCGCAGCAATTTTAAATTAGGATTTTTCGCTTGAATCCGTTCGAGGGCATTATCGAGAGCGACATGAGTCTGGGAACTGAGCAGAATTCGTGCATCCGGGTTTTGCTGAATCGTTTGCAGGATAACTTCTGTAATAAACGTTGTTTTTCCTGTACCGGGTGGACCTTGAACAATCAGAAAATCATCAGTCGAGAGTGCGGCTTTAACAACTTCCTGTTGCGACAAATTGAGGGATTGAATAAACGGTATGGTTTGATCGAAATTTGGAGAACAGGCTTGTTGGGGATTAACCAGTAACTTGCGTAAATCTGCGCGAACAGCACGGTCAAATCGCACAGCATCCAAAGCCACTTTCTGGCGACTTAGGGCAACTTCAGCCGCATGACTATCAAAGCGTAGTTCTCCTGATTTTGGTAATCGATCAGGCGTTCCATATCTAATGTATAGGGTTAATTGATCATCGTTTATTTCTTCAACATCTCCTCGAAGTACGCTATAGCCCTTGGCAGTCTTGACATGACGAGGTTGTCCAGTAATGTCGTCATCGGGAAGGGATTCTATTTCAAAGACAACGCGATTATCCTGATCGGTAAAGTGTTTATATCGAATCGGTGTCTCGCGTTTTTCTTCCCAGTCTGTTTTGGCTCTAAGAATATCACCCCATATCCGAAATAAGCGTTGTTTTTCTTCTTCTTCTTCTCGTTCTCTTAGACTGGCTTCATGCTCTATAACCGCGTCTTGTAGCTCCTGAATTACTTCTGTTGCTTCATATACATTCAGTGGGCGGTCAAAATTGAACTCATAGGGTAGAATCCAAGCCCGCTCGCGACGCTGTTCGAGTTGTGAGTAGGAAGAAGACCAAGCATTAAAAACAACTAGGTTGTTCCGTCGTTTTTCATCGACTTTGACGTGATAACGGTAGGAAATCCCATAAATTTCATAGTGATCAGCACTATTTGGATCATCAGATATTTTATCTTTGAATTTATAGGGACGAATCCCACTTCCACATTCATTATTGAGATCACTCAGAATAATGTTCTGGATTTCAACTTGGGAAGAATTATCCAGTTCACTCTCAAGTCGGTTCAAGCATTTAGGTGTCAACTCAAGGAAGCAAGGGCGTTTTTTCCTTTGTCCAGTTTGGGTTTGACTGCTTTGAATAGCTTTAAGTTCTGCTAGGAGAACCTCGGCGTTTGGTTGACGTTCTGCGGGATCAAGGGAGACAGCACGCTCGATAATGTCAATAATTGACTTTGGCGCATTCAAGGCTGCGATCGCGTGATTAATGCTATCGTAATTGACAAGCTCTACAGTTGTTAGGCACTTGAGCACCAAAACGCCGAAGCTGAAGACATCGCGAGTATAGGTATAAGAACCATCATCCTCCTCTGGCGGTGTGAAGGGACGAGAAACAAACTCCCTGAGTGTCACACGAGGTTGCAGGTAGCTTTTCAGCTTAGAAATGCCAAAGTCAGCCAGTTTTGGCTTGCCATCACTACCAACTAAAATATTA
Organism: Coleofasciculus sp. B1-GNL1-01; assembly: GCF_040220235.1. NCBI lineage: Bacteria > Bacillati > Cyanobacteriota > Cyanophyceae > Coleofasciculales > Coleofasciculaceae > Coleofasciculus > Coleofasciculus sp. B1-GNL1-01. The sequence continues at coordinate 27,469 of NZ_JAVJTO010000017.1, read as the reverse complement.
CTGGGTTTGATATCTCGGTGAACACAGTTACGATTATGAGAGAACGCCAAAGCGTCGAGTATCGGTAAACCTACCGCCAGCCAAAATGAGTCCCATTTATCCAGCGGGGATTCTTCCAGAAGTGCGGTTAAATCCTTTTCCATCCACTCCAAAACCAGGAAATGATGACCCCTCTGTTCATCTTTACCTGAGTCGAGGAGTTCCACGATTCCGGGATGCTTCAATTCCTGGAGGGCTTGAGTTTCGCGCCTAAAGGATTCAGCGATGATTTCCTCTTCAATATTCCTTTGTGTGAATAACTTCACCGCAACCCGTCTTTCCTCATCATCCTCTAAATCTCTTGCTCGATAAACCTCAGCCATCCCTCCTGAGAGAGGATTGGAAGATAGAGCATATCGACTATTGATGAGGCGAACGGACATGATTGATTTGCCCCTAATTGTTTCCAATGATGAGTAGCACTTCTACCAGTTTGACACACAATCAGGAGATTGGCTTTGGGCTTTGACATTGGAGCTTTTATATAGTAGACACATCGATTAGGACTTTCGGCGTCATTGTTCCAGACGCGCCATGGCGCGTCTCTACATAATAGGAGATTTCCTCTGGATGGAGCAAGTGTTAGAGAGGTGCGTTATCGTTTAGATGACGGTAACATAACTAGCTATATTGTCTACGATGACAATGGACGGGCAATTAAGCGAGTAGACTTGACGGGTAAAGCTCATGCAGGAACACCAACGCCTATCCTTAAATACAGATGAGATGAGCGATTTCCAGCAGTGGAAAAAAGCCAATGGCGATGATTTTTCACTCTGGGATTATCTGGGTGGAGTCGCTAATATTGAAGTGGCTTTAGCCTTCACCAAACTCTTTTTCCCTGACGTTGTTGAACATGAAGGCGGTATATTTTTATTAGAAACCTTCCATCTAGAAACCTATAAACAGTGGCAAGCAAAACTCGCAGATGATATTGCCGCCATTGAACAGGTAATGAACCATCAGCACATTGATGATTTGCTTCCTGGTTCAGAATGTGTTGGAATCGATAACTTATTTTATTTGGGACAATTGATCAAACAAATGTGGGCAAATCATCTCAAGTCACTGTATCCCAAGCGTCGTTTTAAGGTTTCTTGTGATAAAGATGAATATACCGTGATTGTCACCTTCCATCAGATGTTATCTCGGAATAAGCTGTCATGCATTTAAATTGGGTATTAGTAGCGAGCAAGATGCTCGCACTACAAGGCTTTCGCCATTATTGACATTAAGGTTTAAATGCCGAACAGCTTAACAATCAGCACCTCGGCTTCGCTCGGTGTTGACCCTTCGACTTCGCTCAGGGTCAACGTGTTTGCGGGAGTACCCACCCTCAGCGCAAGCAGGGTGAGGGGATAAAGCTTTATACAAGTTTACGTTGCCAGGGGGAGCTAGGGAAGCGGGGGAAGCGGGAGGAGAAATAATTCACTCTAGAGTATAAACCAAGATAACTCAAGACCAACCCATTTTTATCATTTACGTATTTTTGCGGAGACGCCCACCACCCCTCCTTTAAATTTCCGTAAAACAACGATGGTTGAATTGTTCATCTGTTTCGACAATAGGGTCAAGATTACTGACTAAATATTCAAGCCCTGTTAGAGGACACCGTAGCACAGGTGTTGGTTTATTCATCATGACAGCTCAATCAATTAATGTTCGCGGAATGGAATTATTGATGGCGTACTCCCAAAATCCTTCCATTGAGTTACGTAATCAGCTTGTCCGGTTAAATAGTGGATTGGTGAAGAAAATTGCTTATCGCGTCAGCCAGCAATGTAGCGAACCTTATGACGATTTGGTACAACTTGGCTATCTGGGTTTGATTCGGGCGATTGAACGGTTCAAGCCGGATCAAGGGTATGCCTTTAGTTCCTTTGCTGTGCCATTTATTCGCGGCGAGATGCTACATTTTCTTAGAGATAAAGGAAATATTGTCAAGATTCCTCGTCGTTGGCAAGAACTTCAGCAGGAAGGACAGCGCGTCAGTAAGCGGTTAACCGCTACATTAGGACGTCCGCCAAAAGAGGCGGAAATTGCTCAAGCGCTGAATATTTCGATGCAAGAATGGCAGGAGAGTAAATTAGCCTCGAAAAATCGTTTACCCTTGAGTTTAGATTTGACGGTGGGTCATAATGTCGATCATCCGGTCACGTTGGGTGATATGCTACCGGATAGTTATGACCAAACCTTGCAGCACTGGGAAGAAGACCGACAGCAGTTACAAGGCGCGATCGCGCAACTGGAAACCAAAACCCAAGCGGCGATTGAGTTCGTCTTTTTCCGGGATCTCCCGCGCAAAGAAGCGGCTAAACACATTGGTGTTAGTCCGATGACGGTAACGCGACACCTGCAACGGGGGATAAATGAATTGGTATCGTTACTACAGCCGCAAACACCAGAACGTCTCGCCAGTTAGAATTCGGATATGTGATATTCGACCAAACCCATGAAACATTTTCTCTTAACGTGGCTGTTTACGGCACTGGCATTAGTCATCACTGCCTATATCGTACCGGGTATTGAGATCGGGAGTTTTGCCACGGCGGCGATCGCGGCGGTTATCTTAGGGATTGTCAATGCTATCGTCAGACCGATTCTGATTATGCTGACTCTACCCTTGACGATTGTGACATTGGGGCTATTTTTGTTAGTGATTAATGCCATATCCTTGTCCTTAGTCGCCTACCTAACGGGTGCCATGTTTACCATTAGTGGACCTCTTGACGCCTTGATTGGTTCAATTGTGTTGTCTGTCGTTGCAAGTATTCTGAACCAATTTGCTGATTAATTGGTCATTGGTTGGGCAGGTTTTGAATTAACGTTATCATCGATAAGAAAACGAAAGCCCCTACAGACAGGCAATCACCAGACGTGCCATGGCACGTCTCTACACGATTATGATTAAAATTCTTCACCTATCAGATATCCATCTGGGTAGTGGTTTCTCCCATGGGCGAACTAACCCAGAAACGGGGTTAAATACACGACTGGAAGATTTTGTCAATACCTTATCTCAATGTATTGATCGCGCCATTGCTGAACCCGTGGATTTAGTCTTATTTGGCGGCGATGCATTTCCTGACGCCACACCTCCCCCTTATGTGCAAGAAGCCTTTGCTACGCAATTTCGCCGCTTAGTGGATGCAGAAATTCCCACGGTATTGCTAGTTGGGAATCATGACCAACATTCCCAAGGCAATGGGGGGGCAAGTTTATGTATTTATCGTACCCTAGGTGTGCCTGGATTTATTGTGGGTGATACGCTGGCGACGCATCCAATTCAAACCCGGAAGGGTTTAGTCCAAGTGATTACTTTACCTTGGTTAACTCGTTCCAGTTTACTGACACGCCCAGAAACTGAAGGGTTAGCCTTAGGCGAGGTGAATGAGTTATTAATTCAACGCCTTGAACCGATTTTAGAAGGAGAAATTCGGCGGCTAGATTCCCAAGCGCCAACCATACTCTTAGCCCATTTAATGGCAGACCGTGCTAGTTTTGGTGCAGAGCGTTTTTTGGCTGTAGGGAAAGGCTTTACTATTCCCCTGTCACTGATGGCGCGATCGTGTTTTGATTATGTAGCATTAGGTCATGTTCACCGCCATCAAAATCTGAATCCATCGAATAACCCACCAGTGATTTATCCGGGTAGTATTGAACGGGTTGATTTTAGTGAGGAAAAGGAAGACAAGGGTTATGTGTTAATTGAGTTAGATAAAGGTAAGGTTGAGTGGCAATTTTGTCCCTTACCTGTGCGTCCATTCTGCACGATTAACGTGAATCTGGCTGAGGAAGCTGATCCAGAAGCAGCATTACTTAAAGCGATTAAGAAAAAAACGATTGATGATGCTGTAGTTCGGTTGATTTATAAAGTTCGTTCTGATCAGTTGGATTTAATCGATAATAGTAAAATTCATCAAGCCCTGAGTGAAGCCCACAGTTATACGATTCGCCCCGAATTAGCCAGTCAGTTAGCCCGTCCACGTTTACCAGAATTGGGCGTGGGTAGCAGCATGAATCCCATGGATGCGCTGAAGACGTATTTAGACAGTCAAGATAATTTAAAAGATATTGCCGCCGATATGTTAGAAGCGGCGCAATATTTATTGGATGGGCAAGGAGATAGTTGGTTAGAGGTAGAGGAGTCGAGAGACGATAAGCAGGAAGCGAGTCAAGTGGGAAAAGGGAATCAAAAGAATCAATTACGTTTACTTTAGCGTTTCGGGGAAATACTTATGAGAATTAATCAAATTTCAGTCACTGATTTATTCGGTGTTTTTGAGTATGTTGTCTCCCTGAATTTGGAAGAGCGTATTACCATAATTCATGGTAAAAATGGAGTAGGAAAAACCACATTACTAAAGCTGATTAATGGCTTTTTTAAATTGCGGTATTCAGAGCTTCGTGCTATCCCATTTAGTCATCTAAAAATAAACTTTGACAATGATGATTATATCAAAGTAAATAAGGCAAATAAAAAAAACATTAAAAAAGGAAACTCTGATTCTGATGAGAGAAATAGACTAACGTTCTATTTTGAAAACCAAAGCCATAATAATACCAAGGAATTTTCCACAGACTTTATCATTAAAGAAGAAAAGCGTAGAGCTTTGAATGCTGTCAGAGTAATCGAAGATATTATACCTGGACTTGAAAGAATAGGAGGGAGTCGGTGGTTCTATATGCCTACTAGTGAAGAACTATCTTTGATAGAAGTTTTAGATCGTTTCGGTGAAGGTATTCCTGGAGCAGGAGAAACTTTTATCACACCCACCGAAGATTGGTTAAAAGAATTAACCAATTCTATCAATGTTCGTTTTATAGAATACCAGCGTTTGTTAAATTCAGCATATAATAAACGATCACAACTATTCAATAACCGTCCCCCATTAATGTCACCTTCTGTTGCAAGTTATGCCAAAGAACTTGCCGAAAATATCCAAGCCAAGCTGACTGAATACGGTACTTTGTCTCAGTCACTTGATAGAACTTTTCCAGCAAGAGTAGTTCAACAAAAACAACTGCCTGAACTAACGGACGAAGAATTAAGACAGAAACTCAATGAGCTTGAAGAAAAACGTTCTAAATTAATAGAAGCTGGACTTTTAAACAGAGATGAAGATCCGAATTTTCAAATTCAAGGCGATATAGACGAAAGTACAAAGAAAATTTTGTCAGTTTATATAGAAGATGTCGATAAAAAACTCAGTGTATTTAATGAGATAGCTAGAAAAACTGATTTGATTAAAAGGATTATTAATGATAAATTTTCTTACAAGCAGATAAATATTAGTAAAGACAAGGGGTTTACTTTTACCACTGATAATGGCAACTCATTATCGCCGACAAATTTGTCATCTGGAGAACAGCACGAACTTGTCCTTCTTTATGAGTTATTATTCAAAGTTAAACCTAATTCTTTAATTCTCATTGATGAACCAGAACTATCATTACACGTCGAGTGGCAAGTGCAATTTCTTAAAGATTTACAAGAAATAACTAAACTGTCTAATATTGATGTTTTAATTGCAACTCATTCGCCCGATATCATCCACGATCGCTGGGATTTAACGGTTGAGTTAAAAGGACCAGCGGAATGAGAGAATTTATTACCCCAGATCGGATTGCAAATCAAATTCGGATGCGGCGTAGTAGTCACAAAGGTTCTTTTATAATCGTAGAGGGGCGCAGTGATAAGCTCGTGTATGAGCGTTTTATAGATGGGACAAACTGTGAATTTTCTATCGCTAATGGTAAAGAGAATGCTGTTGCTGCTATAAAGATTCTTGAACAAGATAATTTTGCGGGTGTTCTCGCCATTGTAGATGCAGACTTTTGCCGACTAGAGGGGACTTTACCTTATAGCTTAAACCTACTCTTAACCGATGAGCATGATCTGGAAATGATGCTGATTAAATCGCTGGCTTTAGACAAAGTACTTTCCGAACGTGGTTCAGAGAACAAGATAAATAAGTTTGGTAAAGATATCATCCGTTTAACGTTGCTGGAAAGGGGGAAAAGGATTGGATATTTACGATGGGTTTCATTGAAAGAAAATCTTTCCCTGAAGTTTGAAGATTTAAGTTTTAGTAAATTTATTGACAAATCCACGTTATTTATTGATACAGATACACTGATTAAACTTGTTAAAGGTCACTCACAAAAATTGGGACTGAGAGACCAAGATATTCAAAGAGGTATAGAAACTTTAGAAAAAACTGCCCACGATCCTTGGCAAGTCTGCTGTGGTCACGATATTATTTGTATCTTATCGATAGGATTGAGCAAAGTGTGGGGGTCATGGAATACCAACGAGGTTAAACCCGATACTCTGGAGAGAGAATTACGACTCGCTTACGAGGATTCTTATTTCCGCACCACTCAACTCTATCAATCAATTCAGCACTGGGAAATCAATAATCAACCCTACCAGGTTTTGTCGCCGGGAAATTAAACTTAGCAATTTTGGGTGAGTGTGAATGAAATGAAAAAAGGCGATTACACTCTCTCACCGCCACAATTTTCAACAATCAGTATAAGGTTGATGAATAAGTATTGGGGTGAGGCGAGGGAACAGGGAACAGTCAAGGATATTACACAATCGCGCAAAATTTGCCAAACTAGAGATATTCCTTTCGCTTGGGAGTAAGCGGTAATGTGGTTGGCGGGATTGTTTGTTTTTGGCGGCTGGATGGTATCCTTGTGCTTGCACGAGTTTGGTCATGCTGTTGTCGCCTACTTCGGTGGCGATACCTCGGTTAAGGATAAAGGCTATTTGACGCTTAATCCCCTCAACTATACTGACCCAGGTTTGAGTCTACTCATGCCGATGATATTCTTGGTCATGGGGGGAATTGCCCTTCCCGGTGGGGCGGTTTATATTGACCATAGTAAATTACGCGATCGCAGATGGGATAGTGCAGTCTCGGCGGCTGGTCCGTTTGCTAATGCAGTGGTGACGGTGGCGTTGGCGATTCCGTTTTGGTTGGATTGGGTTACGGTATCACCTGATGATTGGTTAGGACAAAGTTTAGCTTTTCTCATTTTCCTACAAATTTTTGCCGTTGTTATCAATTTATTGCCTATTCCCCCGCTGGATGGGTATGGAATTATTCGCCCTTGGTTACCGCCATCGCTTCAGCAACGACTGAGTAAATTAGGTCGATATAGTTTTTGGTTTATTTTTGGCGTGTTATGGTTTGTACCTGCCGCAAGTCGAGAACTTTTTCTGTTCATTTATCAAATTGCTTTACTTCTCAAGATTCCTCCAGAAGCGATTCAGTTAGGGAGTGTCCTGTTTACTCAACCCGCGACGAAGTTGGCATTAATTGTCGGATTTCTTGGCTTTCTCTGGTTGATGAAACAAAAGGGAAATCAAACCCAAAATGCTAGCGATTTACACTGGTTTAACCAAGGAAATAAATTTATAGAAAAGCAGCAATATGATCACGCGATCGCGGCTTACGATAAAGCTATTCATATCAATCCCAATTTATATCAATTGTGGTATAATAGAGGACTTTGCTTGGCAGAGTTGCATCAATTCAAAGAGGCAATTACTTCCTACCAGAAAGCCATTAAAATTAAACCAGACTTTTATCAGGCTTGGAATTCTCTAGGTAACTCATTTTATCACTCACAACAGTATACAGAGGCGATTACTGCCTACGACCACGCCCTGCAACTCAAACCGAACTTGGCTGATACTTGGTATAATAGAGCCTGTTGTCGTGCGCTGCAAGGTTACGCTGATCTAGCGATTGACAGTCTAAAACAGGCAATTGAGATTAATCCCAATTTCCGCGAACAAGCGAAAACTGATGCTGATTTTGAATCGATTCGGAATAGTTGGCGTTTTCCTGAGAGTTTGCCGCACTGATAATCAATAACAAGTGATTCTGTGGTGGGCAAAAATAAGCAATGATACTATCAGGGTTTTAAACGTTATAAATTTTGCCCACCCTACGTCTAAATCATAAAATTAATTTTCTTAAGCTGTCACACATTTAAATTAGAAATGGGTAGCGAGCAAGATGCTCACACTACAAAAAGGATTTCGTCCTTATTGACATTAAGGTTTCAATGCCAAACAGCTTAACAAATCACATAAGACGAAGGACAAATAACATAAGATGAATCCACTTTCCCAACAATTGCCAATAGTGCTTTTAGTCGCCACGACGCTGGCAATACCATCAACGGCTGATTTTCATCCGGCACAAGCGCAAACCTGTGTGGCTGCTAGCAGTTGCAGACAGGAATCCGTAAAATTTGTACCGGGTCAACGGATTACTGTTGAGGTAGCGAATTTAACCTCTAGTGTGATCAAACTTCAACAGGTCGATGTTACAGACCCTTTACCTGTGAGTCCCGGACAGGTTCTCTCTTTTGTCCGAGGCGGTAATACTAACCCGAATTTCTCAGCGGTGCTTTGGGATACCCAAGGATTACCCTTAAATGTGAATATCCGCAAACCTGAAGCCCGAGTCTTACGCATTGAAGTATTGCCCAGTGGTCGTTCTCCAGGGGTTCGCGCTGTTTATCTGCAAGATGACGGTCGAGTAGAAGTGATGTAAGGTGTTAGGTGTTGGGTGCATTCATTGATTATGAACAACTATCCTTGTTATTCTGCTCAACTTCTGCCTCGTATTCGCCATACCCCAAATCATTGGTTTGGTAATCACGATAGTCAGGAGATATCTGTTGTTCCGGCTACTAATGCCGCGAAAACTAATCCGTCTCCAGCGTCGCCTGTTACCAAGACTCTAGATCCGTTGTTATCGCAACGGATTTTAATCACAACTGAGTGATCGGAGTGATCGAGTTTAAGAAGTGTAAATTATTCAGATCCCACGCTTCAAAGACGTGGGTTTTTGTGTTAATCGTTCATGGTTCATGGTTCCTGGTGCATGGTTCATGGGTTTTGAACAATCAATGATAAGTGCTGAACAAAGCAGCTTACGTCAATCCGGCTCAATTGAGCGATTAAGCTGGCGTATGATAGTCTATGATACTCAAAGAAAAGACAAATTACGTCATGTAACATCAAATATGATTAATTTTTTGTTATCTAAACTTACTATCATATACAATTAAGTTTAGGTTGACATCTGCCTATTGGCAGGTAAACATTAAATTAAATTTTTTTCCGATTCTTCCCCAAAATTTTTACATTCAATAAGTAAGCTGATCAATGTCGGGTGGAGAAATAACCATGAATAATTGTCCTTGTTGTTCATCTCACTTACTAGCTCACGTTCGTGACAAGCGTATTTATTGGTTTTGCTCTCGTTGTCGCCAAGATATGCCTGTTAAAGCTAGTAATAGAAACCCTTTTCACAAAGAGTTTTCTTTTGTAAATCCCTTAAATGACATTTTGTCACAGAAAGTTTTAACACCAGCCGATTAAGTCGATCTTAACCCCCCTTAATCCCCGTGCAACAAAAGCGAAGCATCCTTTGTCATCCCCCCTCTTGTAGGGGGGAACGAGGGGGGTAGAGTTAAGGTATTGCTTGGGTTTTCCGCTTAAGTTGACACGGGCGCACGTCGGTGCGCCCCTACGATTTTTCAAAGAGATTGCGAATATACCCCCACCGTTTACCCATCTGAATGGGGGCTAATCCATCACTAAAAGACCTGACTTGATCAAATTCTGGTGAAATGACTGGATCGCCCTTTTTATTGATATACCCCCAAAACGATCCAATTTTGACGGCGGCTAATTCCTGGGAAAAGGGTTGCGCCGCATCAAATTGTGGCTCAATAACCAATTCTCCAGTAGAGTTAATATAGCCCCAGCGATCGCGCAATTGCACAGGGGCAAGTTCTTGGGCAAATGACCCCGCCGCGTCAAAGTTGGCGGGAATCACCAGTTGACCCGTTTGATCACAATATCCGTATTTACCTGCCAGTTGTACCCCTGCTAATCCTTCGGAGAACAACTCCGCCTGATCAAACTGAGTCGGAATGACCCATTGACCAATTTTATCGATATAACCCCATTCATCTCCAACCTTCACCGCCGCTAACCCTTCACTGAACCGAGTCGCCTGATCAAACTGGGGAGAAATTACGGATTGACCGGATAAATCGATATACCCATACCGACTACCAATTTTCACTCGCGCTAATCCTTCGGCAAACTGATCCGCCTGATCAAAGTCTAAACGAGTGATCAGGTGTCCGGTTTTGTCAATATAGCCCCACTTGTACCCCATTCGCACTCGCGCCCGTTCCTCCTGAAATGAATCCAGCCAATCAAATTCAGGCTGAGTAACGAGATTCCCAAAGCGGTCAATATAACGATATTCAGCCCCAACCCGACGATGGGTAAACCCTTGTGCCTTCACTTGTGCAATATTAAAAGGAACCGATTGGGCATAGACGTGCGATCGCAAGGCGTTGGCTAAGGTATCATTATCCTGGCGCAAGCCCTCGTAGAAAAATAACACCTCCCCGGCTAACCCGCGATCGCGATTGTACTCAATTGCTTGGACTAAATCCTGGGAACTGATGCGATACGACCCGCTTTTAATCAGGATTCCGGGTATCACTGTAGACAATTGTACCGGGCTTAATTGGTCATTCACCAACCGATCAACAAGCTGTTGATAACTAGCAAAATCCCGACGATAGAATTGAGGATGCATCATATCTATTAATCCCTGATCCGCCCACGCTTGGTTATCCTGTAAATATTCCTGGAATCCCCAAGGATAGGGACTAGGTGCGATAGAAATTATCAGGTTTGGATTAATCGTCACTACCTGTCGGTATAGACGAGTCAGGAAATCCGTTAGCAAATCTGCCCGCCATTGTAACCATTGGGCGTCTTTTGGGTTTTTAGGCGGTTCTTGGTTGAACTGCTGCACATAGCGTTGTACCGTTTGCTGATCATACCCCCCTTCAGATGGCAGGGCGGGTAAACGATCATCCCCCTGAATTCCGGCAATATCGTAATTTCTAATAACTTCTAGGATAAGTCCGATGATAAAATCCTGCACCTGGGGGTCAAATGCATTCAGCCATTCAAAGTTATTTTTGGTGAGTAAATTCCCTTGACGATCCCGCGCCGCCCAATCGGGTTTTTGGGCAAGTATGCGTCCACCTTTTTGATTATAGGAACTGGCAAAACCATATTCAAACCACGGAATTACCGCTAATCCTACGTTCTTCGCCGCTTGAATCAGTTCAGCGAGGGGATCTCGTCCAGTAAAACGGGGATCAATTTCTAGTCCCACTGTATCTCGCATTAGGCGACTGGGATAAAGCGTCGCCCCATTCTTCCAAACCACCGGAAAAACGACATTAAATCCGGTTTCGGCGAGGAAATCCATCGCCTCAGCTATGTTTTTTTGGGAATTAAAGACTTGGCTATCGGTAGTCGTTAGCCAAACGCCTCGGATTTCGGGTGGGGATAATTGATTTCGGGCGTTTGTCGTCAGCGCTTTAGCGCTTCTGGCACTAAAGTGCCTACTACGAACCCAGCTTAAGTCAACGCCATTTTGCTGCAATCGTACTAATGCAATTCCTTCAGAAAACGGTTCGGCTTCATACAGTTGCGGATCAACAATAAAGGTGCCAGTTTTATCAATATATCCCCATTTATCGCCTAGTTTGACCCTCGCCCGTCCTTGCACAAAAGAATCTGCTGCATCGAATAACGGTTCAATGGCGATAATATCCCAACCGGGAACATACTGTCGGGGAACGCCAGGAAGGTTTAACGCCCGACTAATCAGTGCAGCCACTTCGCCTCGTGTGGCGTTGCGATTTGGGTGTAGGCGTCTGACATCTGGATAGTTAACGACTAAAAACTTATCGGTTGCGGTTGCGATCGCGCCCCGTGCATAATTGGGAATAGTTGCTGCATCATCATAGTATTGCTGGAGAATTGGGTTAGGATTTGGATCACGGTCATACTGTAACCCACTGACTAATGCTACCAGCGCTTGTACACGGGGAATGGGTTGATTGGGGCGAAAGGTTCCATTCGGATAACCGGAGAAAAATCCAGCACGGGTAACCGTTTGAATCGCGGAATTTGCCCAGTGATTGGCGGGTACATCGCGAAAGTTGATGGCATCGCGCACCGGGGTAGCCTGGGGAAAAGCTTTATTTAAAATCGCCGCAAATTCAGCCCGGGTAACGGAGTTATTGGGGCGAAAGCTACCATCCGGATAACCACTGATAATTTGGCGGGTAAAAAGCTGGTGAATTGAGTCTTTTGCCCAATGGGTTTGGGTATCAGCAAAGCTGGAATCGGTGGAGATCGTCATTTGTCATTTGTCATTTGTCATTCGTCATTCGTCATTCGTCATACTCGCTACCCTTGAGAAGCAAGCTACGTCATTTGTCTTATGTCATTTATCATACTCGCTTTTACGAGAAGCAAGCTACGTCATTTGTGAATTATTCCCAGTGGAGTGTTAAGGTATTATCGGGGTTCAATGTTGCGCGATCGCGAAACTTTTTTCCTTCCCGATTCAAGACATCTCTTAGCCATAGTGTATCTGTTGCTGAAGCTCGATTTAATCGCATATTTTTGATCTGAGTCGGTGTCATTTGCAGATTAATTAGCTGTCCTGTGGCTGGATTCACAGTCACGAAGTACATTAAGTTTAAATCATCTCGATACTGTTCATAACCGCTGATTCCTTCATAATCAGTGAGTAAATCACCACATCCATAAAGAATCAGTTTTTCCCGATAAACTTCTATTCCTTTGACATGATGGGACGAATGTCCGTGAATGATATCAACACCAGCTTGATCAATCAGTTTATGGGCAAATGCTCGTTGTTCACCAGGAACCTGATAGCCCCAATTTCCTCCCCAGTGAATCGACGCCACGACAATATCTCTGGGTCGTTTTACGTATCGAATGTTTTCTTTAATCTCAAGGATAGTGCGATCAGAAACATCTGTTAATCGATTAACACCAGGCTTATCATCAGTAGCTGCCCAACTCCGGGGAATCCCGCTGGTTTTGAAACCCCAGGAAAACACAATGACTCTACCTTTTCCTTCAATTTCCATCACGGTGGGTGCTGCGGCTGCTTTAAGATTGTGTCCTGCTCCCGCACTTTTTATGTTCAGTTTAGTTAAGGTGTCTAATGTTTCTTGTAACCCTGCATATCCCCAATCAATAACATGGTTATTTGCCAGAGAACAATAATCAATATGGGCGGCTGTTAAGCAAGGACTATTATCGGGCTGCATTCTATAATGGATGAGTTTATCCTGCCAATACTCGTCACTCTTGGTGATACTGGTTTCCAAATTAATCAGTCTTAAATCGGGGGATACTCGCTCGAATTCCTCAAGTGCATCGCCCCAGATGTAAGCGAAGTTAACAGGTTTTTCAATAATACCATTCGTGTTCTCAGCCAGGGTTACATAGTCTCTGGCATCTTTGATGTAGGATTCGTGGAGAACGGGGTTACTAGAGTGAGGTAGCACCTGATCAATCCCTCTTCCCGTCATCACATCACCACACAAAAATAGGGTGATAAAATTAGACGTACTATTATCCATAATAACGTGTTTATGATTAACTTAGCTCTCAAGCGCGATCGCCAACGGCACACTACACCAATGTTAAACTCAATCTAAGATAAAGAAAGTCGCGATCGCAATCCTGGTTCATGTCATTTACCTATTCTCCCGGAAACCTACCCTTTCAACGCCTGCGCGATGTGCGTGGGGCGCTGCTGCAACTGCATAAAGCCCTTCTCCACTCGGAACGCGATCAGTATGAACGGTTTCATGGGCGTATTCGTTCAAAAGGAGAGTTTTTCCAACTGGTTGTCCAAGATGAATGGTTTAGTTGGTTACGCCCTTTCTCTCAATTTATTGTTCAGATTGATGAAGCGTTGAGTGCCAAAGAACCAATAACGTTGCATCAGGCAAATGAACTTTTAGACGAAGCCCGTTCTCTGGTTTCTCCGGATGAAGCGGGGACAAATCGAGAGCAACGTTACTATCAAGCAATTCAACGTGATCCCAATATTGCCCTGATGCATGCTGATGTGTCAAGATTGCTTTCCAGGAGTAAACGTTAACTAAATAGGCTGTTTTCCTGGAAAACATTTGACCCCTCCCTAACCCTCCCCTTGTCAAGGGGAGGGAACTTCTCCCCCAGCTTTTCGATGAACTCTCTGTTCCCTATTCCCTATTCCCTATTCCCGTTAAAACTTGTCTTGATAATAAATTTGGATTAAATTTTCCAATTTCTCGTCAGGGCAACATTCAATCAATGCTTCAAATACCTCCAGCAATTTTGCACCACTTTCTCCTAAAGTTGGACTCAATCCCCAAACATCCTGTACCCAGTCTTGAGGACGTTCATCGTCAAACACTAAACGTTCTAGCAGTTGCTTGGCTTCTGTTTTAGAAATCTGTTCGTTGTCATTTCTCATGGGTCATTAGTCATTCGGGACTTATAGTTGGGGACAGTTCCTCACCAATTGAAAGGCTTGTCACCCTCAATTATTGTTCAAGCGTTTCCATTTGATAACGAATAGCGGCAATCCCTTGCTCATTTCCTAATTCTTCAAAAATCGCCAAGGCATTTTGATAAGACGATTGCGCCATTTTTTCTTTGCCTTGTTGACTGTAGATTATCCCCATATTGTATAAAGCTAGAGCTTGTAACTCAGGGATATTCTCAGCGTTGAAAATGTCTAAAGCTTGCTGGTGAAAGTCTAAAGCTGGGGCATATTCTTTTAAGTTTTGATGGGATAATCCCAAGTAATACAGAACCTCTCCTTCTAAGATATTTTCGTTCAAGTCTTGATAAATACTGAGCGCTTCTTGAAGGAAATCGATCGCTTGCTCATTTTGATCTTGAGCGAAATAAAGTTTGCCAATATTACCCAATACAATGCCTTCACTGCGGCGATTATCCACTTCTCGGAAAAGTGCCAGTGACTTTTGGTGCAGATCCAGTGCCTGAGAATATTGTTCTAGACTTGAATAGACTGAACCCATGTAATCGAGGATAATCGCTTCTTGGTACGGATCATCGAAGGTTTTGGCTAGGCTTAAGGCTTGTTCGTAAGCGTTTAGTGCATCATCATACTGTTGACGATGCTCATAAATTAGACCAATTTGGGTCAGGGCTATGGTTTCTTCTACGGGGGCTTCGACTTGCTTAAATAGGTTGGATGCTTCCTCTAGTCGATTCAACGCCTCCTGCATTTGACCTTGCTGATACAGATTAATTCCTTCATCTAGCAACTGTTGGGCTTGACTGACTTGATCTTGAGAGGTTTGGGCTTGTACCTGGGTTGATAGAGATAGCGATAGATTAGGCGATAGGGAAATCGGCGAGAGGAATGTTAACAGCAGCGTCGCTGTCGCCAAGCTGAGAGAGTGAAGTCGGTGGGGTAAGGATAAATAGGTCATGAGGCTAAAATCGTAGTTTATCAGGATCGAGCAGATGACACCATAAAAAAGCAGAAGGCAGAAGCAGAAGCAAAATTTCAAGCTACAGTCTCACCAACCGCCTAGGGTTAAAACCCAAGGAACCAAAAGCTTAAGTCGTTTAAAGACGACTACATAAGAGTTTTATATTCTATTTTAATAGAAACCTCTTTTTTGCCCTGGCGACTAGAAGCCCTGGCGACTAGAAGTCGCAGCTACACAAACAAAGTCCGCCTGCGCGGACTAGCTTATTCCATTATGCCTAATTCTAGAGATTGAAGCCAAAGGGAGGCAGGATGTGTTCAATATCCGATCCTAAACGAATCGTGACGCCAAACGTCTCTTGCCACGTTCCCACTACACTGGTGAAGAAATAGGAACTATTGGCATCTAACTCTTGTTCGACTAAAATCTCTGTTTGGTCACTAATCTCTAATGTTAGACCCTCTGGGAAACCTGTTGGAGACTCTGTGCCTAAAATGATCAGTAACGCCCATTCGGGGACGGTTGCAGATAAGAGGGGCCACGTTATCGCATACAAGCGCAGGGGGATGTCTGCTACTTGGAGATTACGATACGCGCCCTTGGCTTGAGGCGGAATTTCGACGTTATTGTACTCCAGTTGTTGCACGATCGCATCCAATTCTTCAGTGGCTGATCGGCGCATGGCGGTAGCGGGGGTTAAACTAGGCAGAAGTTGCCAGGAGAGTTCTTGGGCGAGTTCGTCTAATTCATCCTGTAACCAACGTCCCACATTAATTACGTTTCGGGTAATGCGGCTGAGTACATCAGACAGGTAGTTCTGGAGGGTGGGTTGGCTTTGGGGATCGGTTTGCAGTTGATACAGCCAGGTACGTAATTCCGGACGGGTAAGTACGAGGGTGGCTTGTTCCCAGGTTAAATGGTGCCAGAGTTGAGACGCCGGAGACTGGAGTTGGGGGAGTTTGGTTTCCAGTTGCGATCGCGTCTGGGCAAGTTGTAGGCGGCGATCACTGGGAATCGGGGGGAGGGGAATGGCGCTGGGGGTTAAACAGCGTAATTCTAACAGGAGGTGACTGGGTTCGGTGTCGAAGCAATCGAGGGGGAATGAATAAGTCCAATCCTCCTCAGGGGTTAAGCCTAGAGTATCCCGGTGTTCGATGAGTTGGGGATAGGAGACAAACCCTTTCACCACGGCGGTTTCCTCTTCCTCTTGTACGTCTACGATGACGTAGAAATGGGGGATAAATTCGGGAATATCGACAACAGTTCGGGGTATAGATATCTGATCATCGGTTAGGCTACCTTGGGCAATTAGACAGAGGGTAAACCCATTCACTTGAAAATGACAAACGGCTTCAATCAAATTCGCTGTCGCAGAATCGAACAGAGACGTGAGATCGCGATTTACGGTTAAATCAGAACTACGTTCGGCTAACCATGTTTCAAAGCCAAATAGGGCTAAAGCATTGAGATAGGTTTGCCATTGGCGTTGTTCGTTAGCAATGGGTTGGGCGAGGTGAACGGCTTGTTCAATCGCATCGTCAGAGAGTTGGATGGTTTCAATGGCGAAAGCGTCACCATCAAGCCCGGGTTGAGTGGTTGAGTAGAAAGTCATGATATATTACTCCTGTTATCTAGATAGAGGCAGAGTCTTTTAGCAAAGAGGCTGCGGGTTTTTTGATGGCGTTCATGGGTAGCCGTACTCGCTTCTGTCGCCGCGTCTTCGATCACCTTAGTAACTTGTTCTGCGATCGCCTCTTGAATTTGGTGATGAACGGTTTGCAGGCGTTGGCTACTGGTATAGCGTTGGGCTTTCTCCAGGATGCGATCGCTTAAATAAATTAGTAATTCCCGTTGAATATCGGCGCGAAAGGCTTTCAGTTTTAGGAGACGGCTAATTTGAAATTGTCCTTTATAGTTAAAGTTTCGGGCAATATCGGACATAGATTGTCCCTGACAGTGAAACAGATGCAACGCAGTGAGAAACTGTTGGGCTTTTTGGGAATCTCGACGCTGTAACTTCATCGTGCGATCGCCTGTAATTCGGGCAATGGCTTGATCTAAACCCCGAAGAAACTGTTGGCGATAGGCGGTTAAAAATTCGCTTTGTTCATCAGGTGTGGGTTCAGAATAGGGGACATCTATAGGTTGATTCGGCGTTGCATCCAGGGATTCGCTTTTTAACGTCCCGCCACGTACATAAATTCGGTACTCACGCAGTCGAGAGGCGATAAGTTGTAGTTGGCGCAGGAGGAGTTCTGGGCGTAGGGGAGAGGAGAGGCGTTGCGCCATTTGCTGTAATTGTTCGGGGGTGGGAGGGTGACATTTTCCTTTAACTCCAGCGAGACGTTGTTTTAGGCGTTGACTGCGGTAGACGGCGTGATAAGCATCAAGAAGTTGTTGGGCGCGTTGGATTTCCGATGGGGTTAAGTGGTGAAACTCGGCGAAAATACGATGTAGTTGTTTGGGTTTGGTATCATTTAAGATTGCCCAATCACTAACTAAATAAATCCCATGTTCGAGTAGAAACTGATTCAGGGGTTTATGGTGTTTCACCCGACGGGTTGTCCAAGTAGCGAGGCTGCTTTGTTCGGGGTCAAAACTCTGTAAGATTTCATCCAGGAAGGATTGGTAGGTGGGAGAATGGCGGTGGGGTTTACCGATTTCTTCATCTAAGACAAAGGGTAATAAATCGGTACTGCTAAAGCCATGTTCCGCGCCAAACCGACTGGCTAACCCCCGACAAACAGCGTCAATTTGCTGTGACATAAAGCATTTGAGACAAAGTTGAGCCATACTACTCTGATCAGCTACTTCCCCTGCTCCCTCTGCTCCCCCAGCTTCCCCTGCTTCCCCTGCTCCTTGCATCCAGTACCAGAGTTGACGTTGAACCTGGGTATCCGAGACTTGAGTCTCTGGGGTAAAATCAGGGAATGATTCCAGGAAAAATGCCTTAGCTTCAGTAATTTCCCGGATTTGGCGTCTCCCGGCTGCATCAATCGCGATCGCACTCCAATATCGGGAAGCTGTGTTAGTGGGGATTTTTACGGCGCTCAAATGGTTGCTCATCACTCGTGTATCAGGGGCTACGTGGGCGGGGATATCGTCTCAAGGGTTGTACCTCCATAGTTTAAGATTGATTGGCGAGAATCAAGGGTTGTTCAGTCGGATCTAACTCTGAGCGGCTAGAGCTTATGCAAAACAATTTTCGTAGTGGGACTTGAACGAAAAAAGACCTAAAACAGGTTATAACGTAGTTATAGTAAGCCTTTCGCGTTTTCTGACTTTAACTTGAAAGAGACCCATCCGGCAGCGATGCCTAATTGCTTTGATAAAGGACGACAGTATATTGGAGAAATCGGAAAGTGTACAGAACAGAGAAGCTCAAAAATCATGAAGGGATTCGATTAGATTAAATAGCAAAAAGCTTACCCACAGAAGCTTTTAAGCCAGTCATCTTAAATCTGGGCAATGTCAAATGGCTTTATCAGTTGGTTAAACGAAAATAGGGACGTATTTGTCGCTTATAAAGCCAGTTTGGGCTTTATTTGGCGTTGATTTTTGTTTAAGTCCCGCTAGCGGAACAAATCAGTCAAATATTAGGTTGGATTTGACTCGAAGCTACGCCAGACGCCGACTAAGACGCCCTGTACCTCTACCTTTTGTGCTGTCACTTCTATGGGCGGATAATTAGAATTAGCAGGTTGTAGGGTGATCATATCCTCTTGCCGATAAAAATGTTTTAATGTTGTACCGTATCCTTCGACTCTAGCGGCGACAATCTGACCATTTTTCAATTGTTCGGGTTCAGGAACGGGTTGCATAATCACCAAATCCCCTTCTCGAATTAAGGCTTCAATCATGCTATCCCCTGTAACCCGGAGGGCAAAGTTACCAGGTTGGGTGAATAAACCGGATAAATCAATCCGATCCATGCCATCGATAAAGGGTTCCACCATACCCCCCGCCGCGATCGCACCTAACACAGGTACTCCCGATGTCGTACTGCTGAGAATCCGAATCGTCCGGGCTTTGCCTTCTGTCCAATCAATGTACCCTTTGTTGCGTAGATGTTCGAGCCGACTCTGAATCGGTGCGGGCGATCGCAGGTTCATCGCCCGCATCATTTGCCGGATTGAGGGCGCGTGTTGGGCTGTTTGAATATAATCAACCAGCCAATCATAGAGTTCTTTCTGGGCTTGGGTGAGGGGTTCCATCATTCTATAAATTACACTAGGTTTTGACGAAGCAGATAGCTCAACCATTCGACTTGCTAGTCTTGATGGCAGTCAATCTGCCCTGAGAGGGGTTAAATTGAAACCCATTATTCAACTAAACGAATACTATTTACTATAGGACATTAGTAGTACTAATGTCCTATCCTTGTCCGGTTAAAAGCAATGTTTAATCAGTTTTATGTAGGGGCGGGTTTCCCTATTAACGTTTTTGACCTCACCCAGATACAAGTAAACCCGCCCCGACTTAACCATAGGCTTTACCGTTAAACCATCCCATCCACCCCGTTAATCAGCGCCTAAAAGACTAGCCAGTAGCGCTTTCTGGGCGTGCATCCGGTTTTCGGCTTGATCCCATATCCGCGATCGCGAACCTTCCATCACCTCGTCAGTAATCTCTTCGCCTCGGTGGGCGGGTAAACAGTGCAACACGATCGCATCCGTTGCCGCTAAACTTAAGAGTTGTTCATTGACCTGATACGGTAAAAAGACTGGAATTCGCGCATCGGCTGACGCTTCCTGACCCATACTTGCCCAGACATCGGTATAAATTACATTAGCGCCCTTAACGGCTGCCTTTGGATCATCCGTAATCGTCACTTCACTGTTGACCGCCAGTTGTTTAGCTCGATCTACAATTAAACTATTCGGTTGGTAAGCCGATGGTGTGGCAACTCTGACATTCATCCCCATGAGGGCGCATCCTACCATGAGTGAGTGAGCCACATTATTGCCATCACCCAAATACACAACCGTCGCACCCGCTAGTGAGCCGAAGCATTCTTGAATGGTCAACAAGTCTGCCAAGACCTGACAAGGGTGTTCTAAGTCAGTCAGGGCGTTGATAATCGGAATCTGAGCATACTCAGCAAAGGTTTCTAGTTCTTTTTGCTCGAAGGTGCGAATTGCCAGGATGTCCAGATACCGATCCAAGACCCGGGCTGTATCTACCACAGGTTCTCCTCGACCCACCTGGGTGACATTGGGGTTCAAGTCAATCACTTGACCCCCCAGTTGGTACATTGCCACCGAAAAACTGACTCGGGTTCGGGTCGATGCCTTATAAAACAAAAGCCCTAACACCTTATTGCATCGCAGGTTAACCTGACCGGTTTTCAACTGGATAGCTAGATGCAACAGTTCGTGAATTTCATCCGCACTCAGGTCAGCTAAACCTAACACGTCTCGTCCTTGTAATGCCGTCATGTTCCTTCTCCGATGTCCTTCTCCGATGACTCAGTGGATCGGCGCTTGCCAGAAAGCACGTTGGCTGGGGTAATCTCACCCAGCACCACTTTTTACCGATGTCAGTCTCCTACGGCTACCCAGGTTTTGGCAAGAAGCACCGTGCTAAAAATTTAGCAGATTTTTATCGGAGCAGTTTAATTTTGAGGCGGATGATGTAGAATAGTAGTTTTTTTTTCGGAAGCGTTGAGAACCGATCGCCAATATTACGTCTCGATCCCCTGTAGATTCCGTGAGTTGGCATTGACTTGATTAAATCGATGCATTTAGCCCCTCCCAAACTCTAAACCTTATGAAACGCTACGTCATCCTTCTCTGTGTCGTTGCCATCATTAGTACCAATCTTGGTTTTTTCTATCTGGCATCGGGTTATCTTACTGAAGAATTTTATCCCCTCCAGAAACTCCTCTGGCTGGTGTTAAGCTTGGTGAGTCTGAGTTTAATTTTGGCACTGCCGATCGCCTTAGGATTAGTTAAAGCTTTTTCCAATAGTCAAGATGATGCTCAAGAGGAGTGGTTTAGTCAAGTTCCAGCATCGCCCTCATTTCAGGATAACCTGAACCGGAAACAATTTGGCGATCGCACCCCTTCAAGCATCGCGGCTCAACTCGCCACGAATCAAGCTCTAACCACCAATAAAGATAACACCCGTCTCCTTTTCAGCCAGATCGTTAACCCACAGCCCCCATTTCGCGATCGCCTTCAGAAAATCATTGACGATTTGTCGGATCAAGACCTTGATTTCCTTTCACAGGAGCCAAATGCTAATCCTTCTATGTTGATGGCAAAGGTTCAGCGTGTTGCCAATTTTACCGATACCCTTTTCGATACTCTCACCTTAAATCCCAACCCGCCGCAACGTCTCAATTCATCAGTGAATCTACACTCCATCACTCAAGACGTGTTAGAGCTTTGTCAACCCTTAATTCGCTCCAAAAATTTACAATTACGCAACTCCATCGCTGCCGATTCCCCCCCTTTTAATGCTGATGCTAATCAATTGCAGCAAATCTTGTATAACTTAATCATTGACATGATTAAGTTTACCGAAAAAGGCGTGATCGACATTTCAGCCACGATTACCCCTGAGCAATTGCAACTGATTATTGCTGATATCGGCATCAATATTCCCGCAGAGCAATTACTGGAGAATGCCTATAGTGCCACAATCCAACAGTACAGCAGTATCGCCTTCGGATTAATCGTGACTCGGCGTCTGGTCGAACTCAATGGCGGTCAACTCCAGGTTGAATCAATCGGCAATCAGGGTTCCCGCTTTATTTTGACGCTACCCATTTCTGATAATCAACCAATCCCCTTAGCCGCGTCTGGCAAAAAGCCTCTGTCTCTAGTAAAATCCCCCAATAAAATAGCTGCTGAATTTAAACACTCCTCTGTTTCAATCCAGTCATTCAAGATTTTAATCGTAGCTAATAAAACTGTCAATTGGCAAGCCCTAATCAAGCCCTGTTTAAATTCTCCAGATTACATGATAAAACGGGTCGCGAATGGCAAGCAAGTTTTAGCCGAAATCGAAAAAGGCTTTAAGCCTGACTTGCTGATTGTGGATGCCGTAATATCTCCCGTGAATGGCTATGAACTTTGCCAAACCATGCGCCGTTTTTTCTCAGCCAATGAATTGCCGATTATTCTCGTTGGCGATAAAGAAAAGCAACCAGACTGGCAAAAAATACAGAGCTACCAGATCAATGATTATTGGGCTAAACCCATTGATCCCAATGAGATGTTTGCCCGAATTAATCCTTATCTGCAACTGACCCAAATCAATGCCAACTGCAACCGCTTCATTCCGTCGAAATTACTCCAAATTTTAGGCTATACCAACCTCAGTGAGGCTCAATTGGGGGATTGCGTAGAACGGGATATGACGATTATGTTTGCCGATATTCGCTCATTTACTACCTTGTCGGAGAAGATGTCGCCCCAGGAAAATTTTGATTTTATCAATAATTATTTTAAGAAAGTCGTCCCCACTATCCGTCAGCACAATGGTTTTGTGGATAAGTACATCGGCGATGCGATCATGGCAGTCTTTCCCGAAAAAGCTGAAGAAGCCTTAGATGCGGCGATTGAAATGCAAAAACAGATCGCCATCTATAACGGGAAGCAGCAAGAAAAAGGAAGCCTACCGATTTCAGTGGGCATGGGACTCCATAATGGTAGTCTGATGTTAGGTACCATTGGAGAAGAACAACGGATGGAGGCAACAGTCATTTCTGATGCCGTGAATCTGGCATCTCGCTTGGAAGGATTGACGAAGATTTTTGGCGCGTCGATTATCTTTAGTGAAAAGTTTTTGCTGAGTCTGGATAATCCGTTAAGCTATAATTACCGATTTTTAGGGAAAGTTCCGGTCAAAGGAAGAAAAAAAGCGGTCTCTGTCTTTGAAGCCTTTGATGGGGAACCCCTAACGTCGGTTAATCTGAAAATTAAGCATCGAGGCAAGTTTGAGTTGGGGATTCATCTTTTTTATAGCCGAAAATTTGCTGAAGGCTATAAAATATTTAAAGAAATTTGCCGAGAAAATAATCAGGATAAAACCGCTCTCTTCTACATGAAGCGTTGCCGCAAGTTCCACAAGCTATGGAGGTGGGGGCAATGGGATGATTTTAATAGCAAAAGATATCAATTTTAAATTATGAAAAGTAAGACAGAAGCCTGTTTGAAGGTAGAGGGCTTCCAGAAGGCAGAAGGAAAGGAGCAAGGTGGTAAGGTAGAAGCAAATGATAATAACAATTTCGACTCAGATATTGTAGCTGACAAGAACGATTGGAAATCGTGGAACCAGACGAAACCAAGTCTGCTTGAGCGGACTAACAGGAAATTAAGGGTTTGGCAACCCGCGAAGGTGGGTTTCGTTTGTGTAGCTGCGGTTTCAACCGCCCTATTGAGAATGGTGGTGATGGCGACTCCGGTTCAGAGTGCGACGAAAATTTATATTCCCTATGGTCCGTTAGAATTTTCTCTGCCCATTGAGGCACTGGAAGTTTACGCCACCGAGGGTAAAATTGAGCCAGAATTGGCGTTTTATGCTAGTTATGTGGAACCGCAACAGTTAGAACGGTTACGGCAGGTTTTAGTTACCCCCATCGAGGTGAGTCCAGTGGCGATCGCACAGTTTCTCTATTCGCCTCAAGGGGAAGCCATCTTGGAACGGTTGGGGGAAGTGATTCAAACTAAAGCCGGTCAAGAGGGATTCTATGCGATTCGTGCTGCATTAATCAAAGCGGCGGCTGAACCGGGGGGGCTAACCTTATTAAATGTACTGCGGGAGTTTCCCACCTATGGTATACGGATTAACTCTGCCCGGAGTTTTGAGCTTATTGAAGAACTATCTCGGTTAAGTCGGCAAACCCAACAAGCGATCGCGGCGGTGAATCAGGAGGCGATGGCGGAAGTTCAAGCCCAGATTGAGTCCCAGTTTCCCCAAATGCCACCCGACTTTTCCGAATTACCCGACTTGCGGGAACCCGGACTCGTTGCCTATTCTCAACAAACCCTAACATTGAATGATCCCAGTCGCGGACGCCGATTTCCGGTGGATTTGTATTTACCGTCTGCGACATCTGCTGGGGAAGGATTAACTCCCCTGATTGTAATTTCCCACGGACTCGGTTCTGATCGGATGACGTTTGAATATTTAGCCCAACATTTGGCATCTTATGGGTTTGCTGTAGCCCTACCAGAACATCCTGGCAGTAATGCTGAACAATTACAAGCCCTGAGTCGAGGACTAGCTAGTGAGGTGACACCGCCGTCAGAGTTCATTGACCGTCCCTTGGATATTACCTTTTTGCTGGATCAACTGGAACAATCCTATCAAGGACAGTTGAATCTGGATAATGTTGGCGTATTGGGTCAATCCTTTGGCGGTTACACAACCTTGGCGCTAGCGGGTGCGGAACTGAATTTTGAGCGATTACAGCAAGTTTGTGGGGAGTCAGAGGATTCCTTGAATGTATCGCTGTTGCTGCAATGTCGGGCATTAGAGTTACCCGTGGCGGACTATGACTTTCGTGATCCACGGATTCAAGCCGCGATCGCGATTAATCCGGTGGGGAGTGCTATCTTTGGCGAATCTGAGTTTGCTCAAATTCAAATCCCCCTGATGTTGATTTCGGGAAGTAGTGATACTGTAGCACCTGCGCTTCCGGAACAGATTCAACCCTTTACTTGGCTAACCACACCGAATAAGTATCTGGCATTGCTGAATAAAGGCACTCACTTCTCTAATCTGGGAGTCTCGACAACGGCGGTAGAATTGCCACCAGAAGTGATGGGTCCTGATCCCGCGATCGGGCGTGCCTATACCCAGGCGTTGAGTGTTGCCTTTTTTGAAGTCTATATTGCGGGTCAATCGGAATACCAACGTTATCTCAATGCAGCTTATGCACAATTCCTCAGCCAAGACGCCATGCCATTGAGTTTGGTTGAGTCTTTAACGCTAAATCAACCCGTTGAAGAGATCGATGAACTGAGGAACGTCTCGCCCTCGCCACAGGCACCACTTTTGATTCCGCTTCCGTAAACTTATGTTTCAGAAGTTTGTCGTTTTTAAACAAATATAAAAGACTCTATCAAGGGGTTGCCTATCTCAGAGAACGTGCTAAATTGAATATAAAGCTAAATAACTTCTGGCGACAGATAAAACAGCTTAGTCTACAAACGTTAGAGTTAGGAGGAAGAAAAAACCTGTCTCATTTAATATCTGTCTCATCAGAAGATAGCAACAAACAGCATAAAAACAGCAACATTCATCGAGAACGTTGATATTTCCTCAAATAGAATCTAGGAAGCTGCGTTACTGAATAATTGATTTATCAGTGCCACTTCAAGTTTCATTGCCCAAAGGAGGAAATCACTCAGCCAGTATTGTTTGAATGTTGTTGTTTTAAGATAAATATTTTTAAATCAATTGAAGCATCCAACGAATGGTTGTGATTGCCAAGAGAAGCCAAACAATCACAATAGTTGCAGCGGCTATCCAATTTTTAGGCTTACTGTTAGGTAGATTTGTTTGTACTTGTTTTCGGTACTTAGACATAATCTGTGGAGGGATCATCTTAAGTGCAAGTTTAATCCCCACTGGAATTAGGATTAAGTCATCCAAGTAGCCTAGAACTGGAATAAAGTCAGGAATTAAATCAATTGGGCTAAATGCGTAAGCAACAACACAGGCAGCAAAAATTTTGGCATACCAGGGTACACGATGATCACGATAGGCTAAATACAAGGCATACAGTTCAATCTTCAGTCGCCTTGCTTGTTGCTTTAGCTGATCTAACATCAACTTCCATCAATGCAATCAATATGTCAAATCCTAACTCAGTTAGACGAGTTTTAACCGCTAAAACATTTTCCAGAAGATTCCTTCCCCCTCTACCCACACTACTCCGTCCAAGCGGCAAAACCCCAAACAGAATTGACGCATGCAAGGATTTTTGAACTTAAACAAATCGGCTGGATTTACCTCTCACGACTGTGTAGCGAAAGTGCGGCGTTTGCTGCGGCTGAAACGAGTCGGACATGGGGGAACCTTAGATCCAATGGCTACGGGGGTTTTACCGATCGCACTGGGTAGAGCGACCCGTTTGTTACAGTATATGACCTCAGATAAAGCATATCAGGCGACGATTCGGTTGGGGGTGAAGACAACAACCGATGATTTAGAGGGAGATATTGTGGCGACGGCTTCTGCTTCTGGATTAACTCTGGAAACTGTTATCCCTTTGTTGCAAAAGTTTCAGGGAAAAATTGAGCAAGTTCCCCCGATGTACAGTGCAGTTCAGGTTCAGGGAAAGCGGCTATATGAGTTAGCTAGGGCGGGTAAAACGGCGGAGATCCCCAGGCGTCAGGTTGAAGTATATCAGATTGAGGTATTAGATTGGCGTCCAGGAGAATTAGCGGAACTAGATGTGGCGATCGCCTGTGGTGCGGGAACCTATATTCGTTCCATTGCCCGTGATTTGGGAGAGGTTCTTAAGACTGGTGGAACCTTGGCGTCCCTGATTCGTACCCAAAGCAGTGGATTTACATTAGATAATAGCTTGAGTTTAGAGGAATTGGCTGCACAGGTACAAGCCGAAACCTTTACTCCAATTCCACCTGAAGCCGCGTTAGAACATTTAGGGAAGGTTACGTTATCGCCAGATGAGGCTAGTCGTTGGTGTCAGGGTCAACGTATAAAGGCAGAGGGTAGAGGACAGCAGATAGAAGGAGATAATAACGGTATAAATAAACAGAATATAAATCAAGATGCTTCGACTGATTCGGCTGCCAATATTCGGCGAGTTCACCACGAAGATGGGAGGTTTCTGGGTATTACTCAGGTGATTGAATCAGAAGGTGAGGTATTGCTTGCGCCTAAAATGGTTTTGTTGACACTCTGCGCTCTTTCATAGACGCAGATTCTAGCATCGCTAAGACCAAAGCCTTAAACGAATGGGTGCTGTCAAGGCACCTCTAGTAACTTCACTCAGATCTAAACTGAGTTTTGCCTTTACTTTGCGAAGAATATT